>CALVPO010000023.1 GCA_944351345.1 uncultured Bacilli bacterium
GAAAGATTTCCTTTCCCTAAACAAAAAGCTAATAAAAAAGCTGAGTAAAAATTATTTATTTCCACTCAGCCCCTTTTATATATGAAAAATAAAAAAATTATCTGCAATTGATATAAAATACAACTTACAATAATTTATTAAATAAGATAGATATTAATTATTATATCAATCTTTTTTATTTATATACAGTAAATAATAAAGTGTAAACATCAAAAAAATAGTAGCCAAAAAAATCGAATTTTGTTATAATTTAGTTAATAATAGGAAGTAGGTGTTTAATATGTTTAATATTTCTAAAAAAATGGGCTATTTATTAATGATAATAATAACTATGTTTACATCAATTAATGTAACTTTAGCTACTACTACTGGAACCGTAACAGTAGATGACTATTTAAATGTTAGAAATTCTATAAATGGAAGTAGTATAGCTAAATTAACTAATGGAACAGAAGTAACAATAACTGATTTAAACGCTGGAAGTAATAGCATTTGTAACACCTGGTATAAAGTAACTTATGATAATAACTCTATAGGGTATGCATGTGGTGATTATATTGTCTTATTGAAAGGATATGCTGCTTGTTTTGAAAATGATGATCCAGTAAATATTTGGAAAGATACTAACAAAAGTGGTAAAGTAACTAGTGTAACATGTGATAAAGAAATGACTGTATTAGATAAAGATATAAGTAAAAATAGTAAATGCTCTAATAATTGGTATAAAGTAAAATATGGCAGTAAAACGGGATATGCATGCAGTACTTATGTATATACAACTAAGCCAGTAGAGACTACTAATACTTATAATAGACCATGGACAACTCCTAAAAAAGCTATAATAGGAGGAGCTGAATTTATTGTTGAAAACTATATATCTAAAGGTCAACATACATCATATTTAAAGAAATTTAATGTCAATCCTAAATCGGCATATAAAACATATAACCATCAATATATGGCTAATTTAGCTGCCCCTAGTAGTGAAGCTAAAAGCAGTTATAAATCATATAGTGCTAATAACTTATTAAAATTACCTCTCCATTTTGTAATACCTACATACAATAACATGCCTCCAACAACAACCTTACCAGGCTCATCAACAGATACAACTGGACAAACAAACATCAGTGACAGTACTTTTGAGCAAGAATTAAATAGACAAGGTTTTGATGAAACTTATAAAAAGAAATTAAGATTACTTCATAAAAAATATCCTAATTGGACTTTTGAAAATATGAAAACAGGACTTAATTTTGTTAGTGCTGTTAACGCAGAACAATCAGTAAGTTCAATAAGTGGAAATAACAGATATTATTATGTAAGTTCTAATGGAAATTATGTAGAAACAGAAAATGGTTGGTATCTTGCTAATACCGCAACTGTAAGTTATTATTTAGATCCAAGAAACTTTTTAAATGAACAAGGAATATTAATGTTTGAAAGTTTAAAATATTCATCTAATTATACAGAAAATGTTGTTCAAAGTGTAATAAATGGTACATTTATGAGTGGGAATAGTTCTAAAGATAATCAATCATATGCTAAAATTTTTGTAGAAGCAGGAAAAAATAAAGATATAAGCCCTATATATTTAGCAAGTTTAGCTAGACAAGAATCAGGAGTAAATGGTTCCATAGCCACTTCAGGAAATAGATTTACGTATAAAAATATAACTTATGAAGGACTATATAATTTCTTTAATATTGGAGCTTATAGTACTGAAGAAAGTCCTATAAAAGCAGGTTTAGTTTGGGCAAGTGGAGGTTCGGAATGTGTAATAGTTGGAAATAATTGTAACAGTTCTAATTCAAATAATAATTCAGATAATAGTAACAGTTCTAATTCAACTAGTAACAATAATTCTAATACTAATAGTAGTAATAATTCTAATTCCAATAATAGTAATTCTACTACTAATAATACTCAAGCACCAACTAATAAAGGTACAAATTATTATATAAATCAATTAGGAGTAAGAAATAATTCAGGTTACATAAATGGTATATCTATAGGAACTGATGCTAATACTATTATGAATAAATTAAAGAGTACTAAAAAAGTAAGCATAATAGATATAAATGGTAAAGGTTTAACAAGTAAAGATAAATTAGGAACAGGTAGTATTATAACAGTAACAGATAGTGATAATAAAACTAAATATGGTTATACAGTAGTAATATATGGTGATGTTAATGGAGATGGAGGTATTACATCATCAGACTATATTATGATAAAAAATTATATAATGGGAAAAACCAAATTATCTAATGTAAAATTAAAAGGAGCTGATACTAACAAAACTGGAAATGTCAATTCAGCAGATTATATCATGGTAAAAAATTATATAATGGGAAGAACTAATATTAATCAATCATAGAAGGAGGAATATATGAAAAAATATATAAAAAGCATTTTATTTATTATAATAGTTTTTCTTTTAGAAATTAATTCAGTAAATGCCCAGGGAAATTATACAGTATCATTGTCAAATACTAACGTTACTAAAGGAAAAAGTGTAACACTTTATATAAAAGCTAATAACTGTGCTGGAAGATTTAATGTTTCTTCTTCAAATTCAACCGTAGCAAGTATTGAAGAAACGTATGCTTTTATAGATAATTCTACATATGCTATAAAAGTAAATACCATTAATTCAGGCACTGCAATCCTATCTATAAATGCTTTTGATGTAACAGACTATGATAATAATAAAATTAGTGGTACTAAAACATTAAAAATAAACGTATCATCTAATGATAATAGTAATAGTAGTACTTCCAAAAAAAGTAGTGATGCTACATTAAAATCCTTAGAAATAGAAGGAATAACACTCAGTCCAGAATTTAAAAGCACTACTTTAGAATATAGTGCTTCTTCAGATGCAGGAGTAGAAAAAGTAAATATAAAAGCAACTCCTAATGATCCTAAAGCTAATGTTAGTGGAGTTGGTGAAGTAAGTGTTAGTGAAGGTGCTAATAAATTAGAAATAATAGTAGCAGCAGAAGATGGTAGTACAAAAAGTTATATAATAAATCTAAATGTTAAAGAATATGATCCAATCACAATAAGAATCGGAAAAAAGAATTATACAGTAGTAAGAAAATTTAAAGATTTGCCAGAAGTAGATTTATTTGAACAAAGTCAAGTAGAAATAAGTGATGAAAAAGTTGATGGATATTATAATGAAAAATTAAATATCTATTTAATAGGATTAAAAGATGAAGAGGGTAATATAGCATTATATACATATGATGATTTAAAAAAAGATTATGTAGAGTATAGGTGGATAACAGTAGGTGGAATAACCCTTTATCTAAAAGAACCAAAAAATAAAAAAGAAAATTTTAAAAAGTACACTACAACTATAAGAAATACAAAAACAGATATTTACAAAATAAAAAATAAAGAAAAAATAGGATTAATATATGGAACTAATGTAGCAACTAATCATACTGGCTATTATTTATATGATAGCAAGGAAGAAACATTGGCTAGATATTATGATGAAGAGGTAAAAATATATAAAGATAGAATAGAAAATTATAGAAATTATTTAATGATTCTAATGGGAATAATTAGTAGTATTATCATAATTTCAGTAATAATTTCTCTAATAAAAACTAAAAGAAGGAGAAAAAGAAAAAAGTTAAGCTAATACTTTGGTTTAATTTTTTTAATACTCCTAAAATTCAATTATATCCTGAGTTAATTTTTTTTATAATCTTTTATATTTTAACTTAAAATTACTTATAAAATTTCCAAATTTCAATTTATAATTCTATTGACATAAAAAAACGTTTAATATATAATTAGTATGTATGGTGGCAGGTCGCACTAAAGTATATTTATTTGTAATCAAGACGAATTTTGTCAATTTTACTGGTATACTTGTTTAGGAGATAGATAATATGAAAAAAATATACACTAGTATAGATATTGGCTCGTATTCTATTAAAATTATAGTAGGAGAATATTTTGAAAATAAATTAAATCTTTTAGCTTCAGCTTGTGTTAGTTCAAAAGGTATAAAAAAAGGACTAATAGTAGATCCTGATTTAGTAATAAACTCAATTCATGAAGGAATAAATGAAGTAAATGAAAAATTAGGCATAAATATAAAAAAAGTAATTGTTAATGTTCCAGACTATAATGCAAAATTTAAACAAGTAAGTGGATGCGTTGATGTTAGAAATGAAAATAATATAATTACAAGTGATGATGTTGGTAGAGTTATTAAAGATTCTGTTTATAACAAATTAGAATCAGGCTATGAATTAGTGACAGTGGTACCAACTAATTATATTATTGATGATAATATAGAAACGAGTAAACCGGTAGGTAAAAATGGACAAAAATTAGAAATAAAGGGTATAATGATAACAACACCTAAGAAAAATATCTATTCTGTATTAAGTATAATAGAGGCAGCAGGATTAGAAGTTTCTGATATTACTATATCAGGCTTATCAGATTATTACGAAGTAAGAATAGATAAATTAGATAGCAAAACAGGTGCTTTAATCAATCTAGGACATGAGACCACAACCATCACTATATTTGAATCAGGAAATATTATAGATAATGAAACCTTGCAAATAGGTGGAATAAATATTGAAAAAGATATTTCTTATGTATTTGGTGTTGATAGAGAAGATGGTAGAACACTAAAAGAAAAGTTTGCTAGTTGTCATAAAAGATTTTGTCAATTAAATGAAATATACGAAGTGAAAAATACTATAGGTGAACTTGTTAAACTAAATCAATTAGAAGTATCTGAAGTTGTTATGAGCAGAATGCTAGAGATAATGAATTTAGCAAAAAAGCAAATTAGAAATTTAACTGATAAAGAAATAGAATACATAGTTTTAGCAGGAGGACTCACAGAAATAAAATCATTTAAAAATTTAGCATATGATGTTTTTGGTAAAGATGTTATAATATATAATGTTACACAGATGGGAGCTAGAGATAATAAATACACGACAGCTCTAGGAATGATAAAATATTTTGTATACAAAATGGAATCACGAGGAAGAGAATATTCAATGTTTAGTATAGAAGATGAAATTTCTTTAATAACTCCTGATAAAAAAGCAAAAAAAGAGAATATGGTTAATAAAATTTTTGGAAGTTTTGTAGCGGGTAAGGAGGATAAATGATGGATAGTATGTTAGAGATGGATCAGTTAGCAAAAATAAAAGTAATAGGTATTGGTGGTGGAGGCTGTAATGCTATAAACCGTATGATTTCATCAGGACTAAAAGGTGTTGACTTTATAGTAGCAAATACTGATGTTCAAGCCTTAAATAAATCATTAGCAGAAACTAAATTACAAATAGGTGGTGAACTTACTGATGGATTAGGCGCTGGAGCAAATCCAGAAATAGGTAGAGAAGCTGCATTGGAGAGCAAAGCTGCTATAGAAGATGCTCTAAAAGGAGCTGATATGGTTTTCATTACTTGTGGAATGGGTGGTGGAACTGGAACTGGTGCTGCACCAGTAGTAGCAGAAATAGCTCAAGATTTAGGAGCGCTAACAGTAGGAATTGTTACAAAACCATTTAGTTTTGAAGGAAAAAAGAGAATGGAACAAGCTGTAGCGGGCTTAGAAGAATTAAAAAAACATGTCGATACTATTATTGTAATACCTAATGATAGATTAAGAGAACTAATTGATAAGACAACTCCAATGCTAGAAGCATTTAGAGAAGTAGATAACGTATTACATCGTGGAGTCCAATCTATTTCCGATCTAATAGCTGTAGCAGGTTTAGTAAATCTAGATTTTGCAGATGTAAAAACAGTTATGAAAGATCGTGGAAATGCTTTAATAGGTATTGGAGTAGGTTCAGGAGATGGAAGAGCTGTAGAAGCAGCCAAACAAGCTGTATCAAGTCCGTTATTAGAAACTTCAATAGATGGAGCTACGGATGCAATAATAAATGTAACAGGAGGATCATCATTAACATTATTTGAAGTAGAAGAAGCTGCCGAAATAATAAGAAGTGCAGCTAATACTGATATTAATACAATATTTGGTGCTGTTATAAATGAAAATTTAAATGATGAAGTAATAGTTACAGTAATAGCAACTGGATTTGAACAACCAAGTGAGCCATTATATCACAATTTTGCAGGTAATAATTCAAAAGAATTATATAAAGATAGTATTGTCGATGATATTGATAGTGATTTTGATGTTCCACCTTTCTTAAGAGATCGAGATAATTATTAAACACTTAATAGTAATAAAACACTAAAAACTTTTTGAGCTTTAGTGTTTTATTTTAGCCAAATATTTGATAACACATAAAATTAAATTTATAGTTAATAATTAATAATATCTATATATTTTTATATTTAAACAAATTAATCTAATATCTTTTTACTAAAAATTAACAAAAAAATGTCTATAAAGTGTAAATTATCTGTCAATAGTTTAGGAAAATGTCTCAAAAATTTTTAAACATTCGCGGGAAATTTTATTCCAATTTCCTTTTGACAAGCAGAAATATTTTTGATTATTTTATAGTCGTTTAATTAATTGCTATTTTCAAAAAATGAAAATAACAATTATTAAACTCAACTAAGGTAAAAAATATTTCTTTGTTTGTCAAAAGTTTTCTCGGCATAAAAAACCCGCTTAAGTATATACATGTTCTGTATGTGCTTTTTTTAATTGTTTTTTGAAATATTCTATTTTCCATGGATGAGTCATAGGAGGAATATACTTCTTTTTTTCTTTTGATTCTACTATCTCCTCATTAAAGTTTTTAGATGATTTTTCGTTTCTAGCTAATTCTTTTAATTCATAAACTTGTTCATCAATTGTTACTAATAAATCACTATTATAAGCTTTAATAACTAAGCATTCAGTTTTTGACATATAACATTTTAATTTGCCATTTAAATATGGTTGGTAATATTTATTTTTATATTTAATGGCATTGCCATTATCAATCTTTCTAGGTGTTAAAATAGCTAGTGTATAATTGATTTTTTCTAAAGAAGGAGATGTTTCAAATACTGATTCAAACTTCTTATAGTCCATTGCAAATCTTTTATTAAAATCAGGCACAAATACTTCAATTAAATACTTATTCGCTTCTTCAATAGTAGTAATACCATTTAACTTTAATTCATTAACAAGTCTACCTTGAAAAGTACCATTAGTTCTTTCGATAAGACCTTTCGCTTGTGATATAGAAGAAGTTTCAAGTTCTATACCTAATTGTTTACAAGCATAGCCATATTGGGTTAAAACATCTTTATCAGATGTACGTTTATCTTTATTTAAAGACATATAGTTAAATACAGTTCGATTATCTGTAAAAAACTTATAAGGAATACCATAATTAGTAAGTATTTGATAAAAAACATGATAATAACCAGTAAGAGTTTCTTGTTTATCAAAGTATGCTCCAACTATAGTAGAAGTAGCTTTATCTATGGCAAGATGTAAACAAGTTTTTTTATCACCAAACCAATTATGAATAGATCCATCTTGTTCAATAATTTCACCGAAATATTTAGGCTTTTCACGTCTAGGATGTGAATCTTCTAGAGCCATTTCATGACTTACAATAGTCTCAATTTGTTCTAAAGACATAGTAAGATTAATTTTCTTTTCTTCAAGTAATTTTTTCTTTGCATATTTTCGTTTAGTTTTCTTTTTAGCTTTTGGAGATAGTATTCCTTTTTTAGTTAAAGTATTATAAACAAATTTATAAGATACTTTAAAGTTTTCTTTTTCAATTAGCCATTCATAGAAATGTTTAAAATTCCAGTCTTGATATTTATTCTTATAAAGGAGTATAATATCTTCGGAGATTGACTTATCTAATGCATTGACAGGGCATTTTGAACGGTTACCATGTACAAATGCAGATTTGCCTTTCTCCTTATAATTTGCAATTAGGCGATCAACTTGACGTCTAGATATAGATAACTTTAAGGCGATTTTATTTTTATTACCTCCATGATCTACATATTCTTTAATTGTTTCATATTTTATTTGTTCATTCATTCTTAATTCTACCTTTCTCATTTCTGTCACCTCAAGTGACGTATTATACATTATGTTTGAGACATTTTCCAATGCCAACACTTAAGACATTATCACATTCTAATCATATAAAAAATGTCTATAAAGTGTAAATTATCTTGATATTTTGAAATTATTATATTATATTAAATATAAGATAAGAGGAGTGTGATAATATGATTTATCCATCTATTGATAAAATACTAAATTTTGTAGACTCAAAGTATGCTTTAGTGTATATAGTTGCAAATAGAAGTAAAGAAATGTTAAGAACTAATCACTATCAAATGGCAGAAAATGAATATAAATCTACAAAAACTATTGGTAGAGCATTAGAAGAAGTATATGAAAATCTAATTCATATAGATAAAAGGTAATTATGAAAGATAATAGAGGATTTACCATGATAGAAGTCTTAGCAGTTATAGTAGTTATTGCTCTTATTAGCATAATAATATCAAGATTTATTGGTAGTACGCTAACACTTAGTCAAAATGAAGCATATGATGTAATGAAAAATAATATTATATCAGCAAGTGAGGACTACCTAAGAGAATGTAATAGTGGAATATTAGATTGTAATATAACTTGGAATAATAATAAAACAAATTTTTTGGCTATTGAATTAAAAAATAGTGGTTATTTTAAAAATTTAAAAAGTCCAATTGATGGTAAAGATTTAAGTAATTGTTTAAATATAGAAGCAAAAAAAGAAAATGGAACAATAAAGATTAATTTAATAGATAATTGCTATTAATAATAAGGATATGGCCTAGGTGGCGGTGGAGGTGGTGGTGCAGGATAGTAATATGGTCTTGGATAAAAGGCTGGTGCGAGTAATCCTCCAGTAATACCACCAAGAACAAAAGGAACAGCAAAGCCACCACCAATTATCCTGTTATCTCTATTATTGTTAAATATAGGTCTTCTTCTATAAAAATTTTGATTATACATAATTATCTCCTTTCATTTGTATTATATAAAAAAAATCAAAAAAGTTTAATTAAACTATTTTAATTTAATACTTTTTTTGCTATAATATGAAAAGAGTAGGTGTAGATATGCAAAAAAAATTTTTACTTCTCACTATGATATTAATTTTATTAACAGGATGCGTTAAAATAGATAAAACTAATCAAGACTACTCCAAATATGTAGTTAATTCCTTGAAAGATAAATCTATTACAAATAATGTTGCCTTAGGGTATAAATATTATTTACCAAGAGGTGTAAAAAAAGTAAAAGATTATGATTATAATCAAAAATTTTTAGTAGGCGATACATATTTATATATGTTTGTTGATATTAACAGTTATTATCATAAGAGCAAATTAAAGAAAGATACTAACACAAATAATTATTATTATCAGCAAATAAGTTACGATGGAAAAACAGGATATATAAGAATAATTAAAGAAAATGACAAATATTTTACAAAAATATTATATAATTATGCTAAAGTAGAATTTTATTCTGATTATGATGATATAAATAAATTACTTACTATTTCTGCTATACTATTAAATAGTATAGATTATAATAAAAGTGTTATAGAAAAAGTAGTAGATGAAAGTTTAGGCTCTTCTAAAGAATTTACTTATGAAATAGAAAAGCCAATAGATGCAAGCAATAATTTCTCTCAATACTTAGAAGAATATGTAACTGAAGATAATGAAGAAGAAAAGTTGCCAGATGAATAACATAAGAAAGAGGTGCTTATTTAATGGGATTAATGGATAAGTTTAAAAATTTATTTACTGATGAGGAATATGAAGAGGAAGAAGAAATAGAAGAACCAGTAAAAATAAAAGAAATAAAAAAAGAAGATCCACCAAAAGAAGAAAATAAACTTCCTACTTTTATGCGCGAAAAAATTGAAAAAGAGAAGGAAGAACAAAAAAAAGAACATAATAATGATAATGTTTCAGACTTTTCTATCAATAAAGATATAATAAATAATACAATTACTGAAAATAAAAATATACAAAAACCAGAGTTTAAAGATAAACCTATCAATAATAATTTTAAATTTCCTATTGCCTTTGAAGAAAGCGATTTTACAGACATTAGTAGAGTAAGTAGACAAGCCATGAGAACAAAAAAAGCTTTAGAAAAAGAACCAACTCCTAAAATAGCACCAAAACAATTAAAGCCAAAAAAAGAAACAAAAGTCTCAGAACTATATAAAGAAAAGAAAAAAAAGAAAGAAGAAGATGAGAGAAAATTTAAAGCAACACCAATAATATCACCTATTTATGGAGTCTTAGATAAAAATTATAAAAAAGAAGAATTAGAGCCAATTACAGGTGATAATTATGAAGAACAACGACCATCCAAAAATGTAGATTTTGACAGTGTAAGAAAAAAAGCATATGGAAGCTTAACTGATGATATAAAAGCTAATTTAATGTGTGAAAATTGTGAATACTTAAAAAAAGCTAAAGCGTGTAAAAAAGAAATAAATGAAGATAATTTAATGTATGAAGCACTTTGTGAAAAAAAAGAAGATGAAGAGTATATAGAAGATAATAAATATAATGATATAACACTAGACGAAGCAACAGAGAATTATTATGATTATGGTGTAGAATATGAAAAAGTCAAAGAGAGACCTATTAATAATAAAAAAGATAAAGTACAAATAGTAGATCATACAAAAAATAATGACAATAAGCAGAAAGAAAAAAATAACAATAAAATTCCTCCTGTAAAAAGTAGTATAAATTTATTATCAACATTAAAAAAGAGTATGGGGGATGAAGAAAATGGCAATAATACTAAAGAAGAAACAAATAAAAAAGACTTAGAACTAACAGATGATTTATTTAACTTAATTGATTCTATGTATGATGAAGGGAAAGATCAAAAATGATTGATATTAATAGCTTTTTTATGATATTAATTTATATATTAGGTTCTATATTGTTAGTTGTTTTAATAGTATTAGGTATAAAATTAATTAATACAGTAACAAAAATAGATAAATTATTAGATGAAACACACTCAAAAATTAAAAGTCTTGATAGAATGTTTAATGTTGTAGATGTAATAACAGATAGCATGGCTATTATAAGTGATAAAATAGTAGATGCTATATGTTATTGGATTAAGAAAATATTCATAAAAGAAAAAGGAAAGGAAGAGGATTATGAGTAAAGATAAAGGATTAGGAAAATTATTATTAGGTATAGGTATAGGAGCTGGATTAGGAGTATTATTTGCTCCAAAATCAGGTCGTGAAACAAGACAAGACTTAAAAAAAGAAATAGACAAATTCATTTCTAATCTAAAAGAAATAGATGTAAATGAGGTAAAAGATGAATTTTTAAATAAAATAGAAGATATAAGAAATGAATTAGAGGATTTAGATAAAGAAAAAGTAATAAGTATTGCTAAAGAAAAAGGAAAAGCAATTAAGAAGAAAACTGATGAATTAGTAGAATTAGCCAAAGAAAAAGGAACACCAATTATACAATCATCAGCAGATACTATAAGAAAAAAAGCTATAGAAGCAACAAAGTCAGTACTAAATAAATTAGAAGCTAAATAATTAATATAATATTGACATTTATAACAATAATAGATAAAATATATATCAAATAAAAAAGCGAAGATATGAAGTGGCGTTCATGGAGCTATATAGAAAGAGGGATTCTATTAGAATAAGTAAGGTGGAACCGCGGGTAAAACTCGTCCTTACATATAGTATCCTTCTTTTTTATATTATTAGAAAGGTGATAATATGGAAAAATTAACAATGGATAAAATAGTTAATATATGTAAACAATATGGATTTATTTATCAAGGAAGTGAAATATATGGAGGTCTTGCTAATACATGGGATTATGGCCCATTAGGAAGCAGATTAAAAAATAATATCAAAGATGCTTGGAGAAAAAGATTCATTCAAGAAAACAAAAATAGTTATGAAATAGATGCAGATATATTAATGCATCCTAGAGTTTGGGAAGCAAGTGGTCATGTAGGTGGATTCTCTGACCCATTAATAGACTGCAAAGAATGCAAAACAAGACATAGAGCAGATAAATTAATTGAAGAATATGATCACAATATCAATGGTGATGCCCTATCAGAAGAAGAAATGATAGAATATATAAGAAAAAATAAAGTACCTTGCCCAAAATGTGGCAAAAGTAATTTTACAGACATAAGACAATTTAACTTAATGTTTGAAACTCATAGAGGAGTAATTAAAGATGATACATCAAGCTTAGTATATTTAAGACCAGAAACAGCTCAAGGGGAATTCGTAAACTTCTTAAATGTCCAAAGAACAATGCGAGCAAAAATACCATTTGGAATAGGTCAAATAGGCAAAGCTTTCAGAAACGAAATAACACCAGGAAACTTTACTTTCAGAACAATCGAATTTGAACAAATGGAACATCAATTATTCTGTCGTGAAGGAACAGATACAGGATTTTATAAATTCTATAAAGAATATGCCATGAATTTCTTAAAAGATTTAGGCTTAAATACAGACAAATTAAGATATAAAGATCATGAAAAATTAGTTTTCTATGCTAAAGAAGCCTGTGACATAGAATATCTATTCCCAATGGGATGGGGAGAATTATGGGGAACTCATAACAGAACTAATTATGACTTATCAAGGCATCAAGAATATTCAGGAAAAAGTATGGAATACATTGATCCAGAAGATAATAGCAAATATATACCATACGTCATCGAATCAAGTGTTGGATGCGATAGACTAACCCTAGCAATATTATGTGATGCCTATGACGAAGAAATATTAGAAGATGGAACAACTAGAGAAGTAATGCATTTAGCTCCATCAATAGCTCCATACAAAGTAGCAGTCTTACCATTAGTAAAAAAATACCATTCAGAATATGCAAAAGAATTAAAAGAAAAATTATCTCATAGTTTTATGTGTATGTATGATGAAACAGGAAGTATAGGCAAAAGATATAGAAGAGAAGATGCTATAGGAACACCATTCTGTATAACAGTAGATGATGAGACAATAAATAACAATATAGTAACAATAAGAAATAGAGATACAATGGAACAAATAAGCATAAACGTTGATGAAATAGAAGATTATATAGCCAATGAAATAAAATTCTAATAAATATAACTATAAAAAGTATTACTTTAATTACAGAGTAATCCTTTTTCTAAATAGGAGAAATTAATATGATAGACAACATAAGTTTTAATAAGTTATTAACAGAAAAATATTCTTTATTAAAAACTATTACTAAAAAATATAATTATAGTGATGAATTATTAAATATGATAACCTTTATATATATGAGTTTCTATATAGATTTTGAATCCAAGTGCGATCAGCCACTATGTGATTTATTCAATAGTGTGAAAATTATTTATGAAACAGGGACATTAAATGAAGTAGCTCAAAAAAATAATTTTGGACATGTTCCACAAGGAAGTGTTGCTGTAACTATTTCAACCACTAATTTAAATGGTTTTACAACTAATAATTCAACAAAAAATTCTAAAACGATATTATTAGCAACACAAATAGAAAGAAAACCAGCATCTCCTCTTCTCAAATTAGAAATGTTATTGCATGAAGTAAGACATATATTAATGAGTTATTTTAATACTAATATTTTATTAGATGAAAATACTTACTATATAAGAAGTGGTTTGCAAGAAACATATTTAAAAAAAGGAAATGGCATAACAAGTATGTTTTCTCTTGAAACAATAGGTAAAACATTAGATGAAATAACCAATACCTATATTACTGAATTATTAATAAATAGAATAATATCTTTTCAAAAATATAACATTGAAAATCAATCTTTAAAATCATACTTAAATTCAATCAAATCAAACGAACAATATAAATCATTAGGCTATAAACAAGAAGTAGAACTATTATCCCCATTATTAACTAACCAAACATTTATAAATACAATTAATATACATGAGTTTGATGACGAAATAAGTATAGTAAAAAATTCGTTTGAAAATAACACTGAAATATGTAACTATAAAGATTTTTGTAACTTATTAGATGACATATACAAAGACAATAGAAAACATAAATTAGAAAATAATACTAACATAAATAAATTAAAAGCAATAGTTCTAGATATCAAAAATAATCTAGAAAGTCACCCTCAAAGAAAAAGATAAGGAGGTAAGATAGTTTTTATGGAAGTAAAGAATAACTATAATGAATGTCTAACTAATTTAGCATGTTCAATTAGAAAGTATTTTAATTTAGACTATAAGCATAATACATTAGATTATATTGATAAAATATTAGAAGAATATAAACCCAAAAATGTTGTAACTATTTTATGTGATGGTATGGGTTCAAATATCCTAGATAGAATGTTAGATAAAGATTCTTTCTTAATAAAAAATAGATTAAAACCAATTACAACAGTATTTCCAGCAACAACAACAGCTGCAACAACTTCTATGATGACTGGACTTAATCCTTGTGAAACAGGTATGTTAGGTTGGGATATGTATTATAAGGGTATTGATAAAACTATAACTGTATTTATGAATTCCGAAAAAGGTGATTCTGAATATAAACCATTAGATGAAGCAATAGAATACTATAACAAATATATGAAAAGAAAAACTATTAATGAAGAGATAAATGAAAAAGGTTTATATAAAGGATATAGCTTATTTCCATTTGGAGATAAAGCTTATTCAACACTAGATGAAATGTATGAAAAAATAGAAAAAATATGTAATGAAGATGGTAAAAAATATATTTATGCTTATGATACCGATCCAGACAACACTATGCATAAAATAGGTTGTGATAAACCTGAAATAAAAGAAATAATTAAAGACATAAATAGAAAAATAGAAGAACTAAGTAATAAATTAATTGATACAATAATATTTGTAGTAGCAGATCATGGACATCATAATGTAGAAAATATATTTATAAAAGATTATCCCGATGTAGAAGAATGTTTACTTAGAAATACATCAATTGAACCAAGAGCAGTTAATTTCTTTATTAAACCAGATAAAAAAGAAAAATTTGTTAAATTATTTAATAAGTATTTTAGTAAAGATTTTGATTTACATCCAATGGAAGATGTAATTGAATCTAAATTATTTGGAGATGGTAAAGAAAATGAAATATTTAGAGATGCTTTAGGAGATTATTTAGCTATAGGTAAAACCAACAAAACATTACTATATACAGGAAGCGGAGAATTAAAATCACATCATGCTGGATATACAGATGATGAAATACTTATTCCATTAATTGTAATAAAAACAAAAAAACGATAGTTTAAAGTGAAGCTATCGTCTTTTTCTTTATATATGGAAAAGAAACAGGAAATAATCAAATAGAATTTATGTTAGCTAGTTTAATAATAGACAAAACACTGAAACTAGTTTTAATCAAATTACGATTAACAATCTACAAAATAGAATAAATAATAATCAACATACCATTTTTAGTTCTTCATTTAATTTTAATTCTTTAGTTTCTATTGTCATAACTTATTATGATCTTTCTTAAACAATAAAAAAACTAACCATTTCTAGTTAGCGTTTATTACACTCGAAATTTAAAGTTCAAGTTTCCTATCATATTGGAGGGCCTAGTCGGATTTGAACCAACGATCAGGGAGTTGCAGTCCCGTGCCTTACCACTTGGCTATAGACCCATAATAATAACTTCATGCACATATAATTCTACACTAATACCACTTTTTTGTCAATCTTTGTTTATATTTTATGATTAATTTTATAATATTTTTCCTAAAAAATAATCAAAATCTATAAAAAAATAGACGCCCAATGTAAATTAAAATGAATTAATAAAAATTACTAGCTTTTTCTATAAGTATTTGATAAAATTAGACAAAGGAGTGGAGTAAATGAAAAAGAAAATTTTAATATTTATAGGAGTAATAGTACTGATAGTAGTAGCTTTAGTAGCCTACACAGTAGTAAGTGATTTAAAGCAAGAAGAAGTATTAAAACAAGAAATAGTAAATGTTTCTAATAAGAACATATTAACAGATAATTTTGATGTAGAAGTAAAAACTACAGGAGATTATGCTTATGTTGAAGAAGCCGTAAAGCAATATTATAAAGACTTATCTGATAGTGCTAAAAAAATAAATTATTACTTAAATGATGAAGAACTAACCAATATATTAGCACCAGAAAATTTAGAAAAAAATCGTCCTGATTTTGATGAAAGCAAAGAATTATTAAATGAAGCTCGTCAGAATACTACAGATGCTATAAATAGAATATCTGATTTAT
>CALVPO010000024.1 GCA_944351345.1 uncultured Bacilli bacterium
AGAAGAACCATCATTATATAAATCTATAATTTTATCAATTGCTGTTGGAGATGAAACACTTGTTCCATCTCCTGTTTCAAATGTAACAGTACCTTGGAACTCTCCTTTATCGTTATTTTTTTGATCAGTATTTACTTCTTGAATATATACTGCTATATAATATACTGCTTCTTCTCCTGAATCTAGAGTAAGATTTGTTACTAAATTAGATTTATCCATACCATTAATTATACTGCCATTTTTTATAGTTGTAGTATTAGTAAGTTCTCTCCATTTTAAATTAGTATATGTGCTACTACTATCTTTAGCATATAATTCAATAGTTCCTTTTATATTTTGTAATCTACTACCATTATTATGAAGAGTTATTTTATATACTTGGCAAGCTAAGTTGCCATACTTATCTACACAAGCTCCATTAGTAGTGTCTACTGCATTTAGAGCATTAGATAAAGAACTATCTTTTAATGGTACCATTTGACCATTATTACCTACTACTAGTTCTACTGTTAAATCTGCATCTATTGCTATAACATTACCTTTTATAGCAACACTATCTTCATAACTATAAGCATAATATGAATATGTAGTACTTACTCCTAATATAAATATAACAATAAGAGCTATTATATAATATTTATTAAATTTAACTAATTTTAACTTATTTTTCATATCTATCTCCTATATTAATTAGTATATCATATTTTAATATTATTTGGTATATATTAATAATAAAAATTAGTTAAATTTTAGTTGTTATATTCTTTACTTTTTTCTTCTAATAATTTAAAATTACAACATCTTTTAGCAATATTTTGTTCTAATGAACCATTCAAATATTTATCATATAGTTTTTTAGCTCGTTCAAATAACTTTTTATCATTACGGTTTAACCAAAATAGTTGTTCTTTTAAAAGGTTTATGTACTTTTCTTCTGACTTTGTTATACATTCTTTATTTAAATCTATTTTTATTATATTTTGTTCTGTTACTGGTAACATATTATTAAAATTAATTGCGCCTAATTTACCACCATCTAATTTTAAAAAATCTAACTTAGATTTTATTTTTAAGTGTTTAGGTTTAGGACTAGAAAGAGGTGCAAAATACATACAATTATTTACTTTAAATAATACACCTACAAATGGTCGTAATTCTTTTTCACCATAATTATATGGTACTTTATTATCAAATTTTCTTAAATAATCACAATATTTTGTATTTAGTCTTACTATAGACAATTTATTTTTCATAAACATCACCATAAATATTATATTATAAAAAGAAAAATAAAACTAGAGTTTGCTCTCTAGTTTCTTTTTTTAGTTCCTCTTATGGTGGGAATCACCGCTTTTTTTAGTTCCTCTTATGGTGGGAATCACCGCTTTTTTTAGTTCCTCTTATAGTGGGAATCACTAGCTTTTTTATTTGCTATTTATAATAGCAATAATATTATATGCAATTTTGCATAACTTAATTACTTAAGTAGCTATAATATACACTTTTTTTCTTAAAAAGTCAATATTTATTTTTTTATTATTAGATTTTTTATTCCTAATTAATTATATTATTTGTTTTGAAGTACTAAAACCCCTTTTAAATTTAAAAAATAATTTTATTATTATAATAAAATAAATAATATAAAAATAGTTCGTCTTTTGAACTATTTTTATATTAATATTCATACCATAAGTCTTCTTTTTTTAATTTATTTATAATAGCATTATGTTCTTCTTGTGTTTTGCTAAAATATACTTTTTTATTTTTATCTGCTACAAAATAGTAGTAGTCATTATCAGATGGTTCTAAAGCTGCTTCTATAGCATCTATTGATGGGTTACAAATTGGAGATATTGGTAGAGTTTTAAATGTTGCACACCTAGTATTATAATTATTACATTCATTTAATTCACTTTTTAATAAATCTCTTTGTCCCATATCTATGGAAGCTCCATAATAAGTAGTAACATCACTTCCTAGATTCATATTACTATTTAATCTATTATAGAATACTCCCGCTATTGCTTTTCTATCTTCTTTAGTTACGCCTTCTAACTCTACAATAGATGCTAATGTTAATGTTTGATGAACTGATAGGGTATTTATTTCTAGTAGAGTTTTATATTTTGATAATCTAGTATCAGTCTCATCTAACATTTTTTCAAATATTTCTTCTACTGTAGCATCTTTTGAAGAGAAAGAATATGTATTTGGATATAAATATCCTTCTAGAGAATAATAAATATTAGTATTTTTTATATCATTACTTAAAAACCAATATTTATTAATAATAGTATCCAAATAAGCTTCATCCTTTAATAAATTATAAACATCTTCTTCTGTATTATTAGTATTTTCTTCGATTAATTTTGCAATACTCCTCATGTTTAATCCTTCATTAAAAGTTATACTAACCTCAGGTGTACTATTTTCACCACTATTCATAATATCTACTATTTTTTTAGTTCCCATATTCTCACTTAATTCATATGTTGCTGCCATTAAATTAGTTTTATTATTAAGTCTTACATATATATTGAATGCTAATTTACTTCTTATCATATTATTATTATATAGAGTTACTGCTATTGAATCTATACTTCCTGGTTCGATAACTACTTTCTTTAAGGTATCGTCATTACTTACTTTTGATAATCCAAAATTATATAGAGTGCATAAAAAGACAGTTATACTAAATAGCAGGACTATTATCGATATATATATATTGTGATAAATCTTCATAATGTATCATCCAATGCTAATAAATACTAATTATTTTCTTTATCATTTTCCTCTTGAATTGTTTCTAATATTGTTTCTATTATTTTCCACTCTCTATCTGTCTCAATTGGAGTAAGTTCTGTTTTTTCATCTTTTGGATTAAAAATTGATGCATATACTTTAGTATTTCCTTCTTCATCTGTTGTATTATCTGTATATACTATATAGCTTTTATTTGTTTCTTCAGAATCAAATGTAAATAATACTTCGCACTCTACTTCTATTCCATTTTCATCTACTACTGTAAAATTAGTTTTTTCTTCCACAATCTTCACCTTTCCTATCTAAATAGCTTTGCAATATTATTTCTGCTGCTAAGCCATCTACTTTTTGTTTTCTTTTTTTTCTGGATAAATCAGCTTCTAATAAAATATTATTTGATATAACAGAAGTAAGTCGTTCATCTTCCATAATTACTTCTATTTTAAATTTACTTTCTAATATTTTTTTAAATTCCAATGTTATTTTGGCTCTTTCTCCAATAGAATTATCCATATTTTTAGGGTATCCTAATATTATTTTGGAAATAGAATTCTCTTTTATAATATCACTTAGAGGGCCTAACAAACTTTTATAATCTTCATTTTTAAACCTTAATGTAGTCAAAACGTTAGCAATTGTCTTAGTTGTATCAGATATAGCAATTCCTAACGTTTTGCTACCTAAATCTAAGCCCATATATCTCATTAAACCACCTTACCCATATCTAGATTATAACACTACAAGGCTAATTATTCAACATCTTTCTAAAAAGTACTTGTATATTTGATACCAACTGTATACTCTATAAATATTATCTCCAGCTATATCAAGATTATATGGAGTATCAAAACAAATAACCGGTATATACTTACTTATTTCCATAACATTATTAGCTTTATCTTCTATCATAATATCTATATTATGTTTTAGACACTTATCTTTTTTGCTACCAGGACCTGCTATTATTTCATCATATTCTATATTATTTTTCTTTAACCATTCTTCAACATAAAAGTTCATAGTATTAGCATATTGATTGGATAAATATCTATTATCTCTTGCTGATAATATTACTATTGTATATCCCATATCTTTTAGAGTACTAATTATCTTAGCAGCATATGGTCTAGTTGGTATGGATACCATTAGATCAAAAATATATTCTTTCCAGAATTTATTATTTTCTTCATCTGTTAAGAAGAATTGTTCTTCCATTAAATATTTATGAGGGTTAAATCCTCTATCTATATTGTTGTCTATACAAAATTTAAAGCCACATGAATAATGCCAGCTTCCTACGTCATTTAAGACTCCATCTATGTCTACACCAATTCTCATAAGGCTCCTTTCTATTCTGTATAATTGTAACATAAAATTACTTTATTATCTACATTTTTTTAATTATAATGAAAAAAACATCAGTATTTTGTACACTAATGTTTATTTTCTTATTAGCTTCTTTTGCGTGCTACCTTGATACATACCCAAATCAAATTCTCCTGTAATTATTTGAACGTCAGAAAAGAATTTTTCTTCTGTATGCATTTCATAATATAATAACTCTTTTAAGTTTGTAAGACTGTCCTCTATTATTTTATTTCTCTTTTTATCATAATCAGAATCTAATCCCTTAATATTATCAGTCATGAATTCTAGATTTTTATATGCTTTACCTAAAACATTAGATGATATTTGATATTCATATGTTTTTGTTTGATCATCATAGTATATATAATTTTCTTTAGTATTACTATCAGGATTAATATATTTCACGTCATTTAATACTTCTACTTCTCCTTTAGAGAATGTTATATTCTTAATAAAACTCTCATCTAATTTACAATAATCTAAGAATCCAGCTGATATTATATTTCTATACATTTCTATTAAATCTTTTTGGCAATTTGATAAATAACTATTGCAAGCTTTAAAATCACTATTATAAATTTTATTTGCTAATTTATAAAATTCTGTTGTTTCTTTAGTAGGAATATTTAAATCTATTTGTCCTTTTTCAACTTGTGCTAATAGTTGCTTTATTCTACTTATATCGTATTCTATTACATCTATTGAGACATCATCATAAGATTCTGATTTCTTAGTAATATCATATTTTTCTAGATTTAAGTTTTGTATATCGTTTGAGGCCTTTAATTGTCTTTCGATAATACTTATATTATTTAATATATTTTCATCTAATAATTCATCTAAACAAGTATTATCCGCTACTTTATCTAAAACATTTTCAAAAGTTTCCTTCTCTATTGCTTCTTTTCTAGTTTTGTTTGTGTTATATTTAACAATACCTATTCCTAGGCAAAGCACAACAAGGCCACCTCCTAATGCAAAATATATTATTTTAGGTTTATACTTAGATTCTTTATATAATTTATAATTTGCTTTATTTTTCTTTGTTTCTTTTTTTTGTACATCATTTTTCTTCATTTATATCATCCCCTTTAATTATTTTTTTAAGATATAATTTAATAATTATTTTATTAATAACTATTATCCCTTAAAAACTAGTTCTATATATTATCACTAATTGTTAATTTTGTCAAGTATAAGTTGATAAATCAATAAAATATTCTAGTTACTTATAGATAATTTTAGAATATTAATTATTAAATCTTAATAAATAGCCATCAGGGTCTTGGATTAAAAATTCTTTATCTTCATAAATAATATTATCTACTTTATATTTATGTATTTCTAATTTTTTAAACATATTTATTTTTTTATTAACTAAATTTTCATAGTATTCATCAATATCTTTTATAGACATACTAATGTTTATACCCCTACCAAACGGATATTCTAAAACTCCTGTATTCCAATTATCATTTATTTGTTCTATCATTATTTGGTTATCTTCTAATTCTAAAAAACAAAACTTATCTTCTATTCTTTCATATTTAACAATAAAACCAATAGAAGTATAAAATTTTTTACTAGTATTAATATCAGTTACACTTAATTCTGGTATAAGACTATTAAATTCCATAATAAATTACTCCTTCTATTATATTTTTTTAGCTTGTAAAATAATTTTTTCGTCTGTTGTATTATAACAAGTTGATAGTGTTAAGATACTATCGTTTTCGTCTGCATCAATATTAAAATTTACTTTAGACTTATCTTTAGCATCTTTTATTAATTCATTTGTTAAATAATTACTTAATGGAGTATTATCTTCTTCTTCTGTTAAATAAACAGAAAATACTTTATAATTGATTTCTTTTGTTTTAAGATAAATAGTAATAGTAAAATCTTTACCTAATTTTCCTTGATAAATATCTTTTAATTGACTAAACATAGTTGTTCCATTAGTATTGTGTCCAAAAATAATAGTATTTTGATCACTAAAATCATTATTGTTTTTATAGTTTAAGAATATCCAACCATTAGCATTTTTACTTTTGTCAAAAGAATGTTCTAAATAATAATCATTATTATTCGTTTGTACTATTGGATAATTTATATTGGTATTATTAATTGTAATCCAAGCTACTGTATCAGTATTAATATTATTTAATTTTTCAAAATCTAATTCTAAATCTAAAATATTATTTTCTTTATTATTATCTATTGTTTCATTAGTAGTATTGTCTATAATAGCACTATCTTGAACTTCTTTTATCAATTCATTATTATTTTTATTATCAGTATATAATATATATATGTTATATACTGAATAACTTAATATAACTATTAATATAATTAATAATAAATTTAAGATTACTTTCTTTAATTTCATATTATGCTCTTTTCTTCTTCTTTTTTCTTTTTATTACTATAAATATGACTAATGATATGATTAAAATAATTCCAATAATTATATATATTGTATAATTGTTATCTTTGATTTCTTTATTAGATCTATATTTTTTTTCTAATATTACTTCTCCATCATCTGTAGTTGCTGTTATAGTTACATTACCATCTTTTTTGAAAGTTATATTACCTTCATCATCTACAGTAGCTATTTTTTGATTACTACTTTCCCAAATTATTTTATCTTCATTATATTCTTTAGGGATTTCTTTACTAAGATCAACTTGGCTATTAACACTTTCAGAAATTATATTATTAGAGAGCTTTATATTTCCATTCTCTAAATTATATTCTAATTTTGTGTTGGCAGTTTCTCCATAATCAGTAATATTTAATTCTAAGGGTATATCTTCTGTAACATCATCATTTATCTTAAACTTTATATCGAAAATATCACCTGTATCATCTAATAATTTATCTTCTTCTTCATAAATTGTTAGGGCATAAAAAACTATATCTCCATCTTTATTAGGATCACACCCTTTCATCATGGCATTATCAAAACCGTTTATACTACAAGAATCATAAGTTAATTTAGTTGTATCATAATTTACTTTTATACCCAATAAACCAAATTTTGGGTTATTTTTCATATTTACTGATACAGTTATATCTTCACCTGCTGATGCATCTATATTTGAAATTGAAAATGTTGTTGTCTCAGCAGCTTCAACTTTTAGACTAAAGCTTACTAATACTATTATTATAAATAAAATTTTTTTCTTCATAATACACCTTCCATATTCTATTCAAAGCCTAAACTTTTTCTTAAAATAAGTATAACATCTGTTAAATCAAATTCTCCGTTTTCATTCATATCTCCTATTTGTTTATCTAAATCAGTTGATTCATCAAAACCTAAAGTCATTCTTAAAGATATTATAACATCTGATAATTCAATAGTATTATTATTGTTCATATCTCCCTTTAAATATTCTGGAACAACGCCACTAGCGTCTTTTACATTTATTGATACATTTTTAGTTACATCTCCACTAGTTATAGTAATTGTTGTTTTTCCGGGTTTAATAGCAGTTACTAATCCATCTTGTCTTATTGTTGCAATAGAATTATTTTTAGAAGAAAATTCCGTCCACTTAATATCTGCGTCAGTAGGTAAAATTATAGCATTAATCAAAGAAGATTCTCCAACTTCCAAAGTTAATTCTTCAGTATTTAATTCTATGTCACTAGCAGATGTATAATTTGCTTGATAAAAATTATGAAATACGCTTCTATAAGTATAATTTATTAATTCACCATCAGAATTTTTTATATTACTTAAAGTAATAGAGAAAACATCACCATTTTCATAAGTTATATTATCATCTCTAAATGTTATTAAAGAATTGCTACTCATTTTTAAAAATTTTCCATTAGTACCAGTATTTTCTTTGGTTATTTCATAAGTAGTACCATCATTTAACTTAGTTATTGTTACTTCTGTATTACTAGTAACTTGATAGTTTGAATAAAATTTTGCAGTCCAGTTACCAATTGATCCAGAAATTACATCTATTGGAAAAATACCATTACTTGGCCAAGCTACTAACTCTGTATTATTGGAAGCCATACCACTAAATTTATGGACACCTTGTGTTCCATAAATTCCTGTACCAACAGAACCAACTCCCCATCTTTCATAATAAGGATTTAATAAATTATATCTATGTCCACATGCTACTGGGTCTCCATATCCATCATTAAGAGCATTCGAAATACTTGAAACTATTGTACCATGATATAAATTTTCATTCATGTAACTTTGAGCTAATTGATAAAACTCGTCTGACACTCCTTCTGGTTTTTCTGGAAAGTGACCACTAGTCATTCCATTATTATTTGTATAATATACTAATGTTGCTTTATGTTGGGCTGCATTAGCTATATCTTCATCTAAAATTAATGCATTTAGTCCTAGTCCAAGTCTTGCTACATTTAAATATTTAGTAGCTAATTCTAAAGCATTTATGTTATATTTTCCGGCATTCAACGGCAATGACTCATAATTAGGTTCCTCATCATATGTTGTAGTTAAATTTTCACCTATTTCTGTATATTTATTATATTCTTCTGTTGCTAAATTCAATTTATTTATTTCTTCATTAGTTAAATCAATACTTTTCATCTTATTTAAAAAGGTTGGATCAATAAATTCTATTTCCATACCATATTTTTTACTGGTGGCATCTTTTATATGGATATTATAATATAAATATTTATAAGTATCTGGCTTATTATAATTTGCTGTATCGGCAGCTGGTATTATAGGATTAGGAAGATAATTATAAAAATTAAGTGAACTAGCACCTTTGATCATACTTATTTTAGAAGTTTTACCAGAGTATCTTGCATAATCATATAACGTGGAATTATTTTTCTTTAATTGCTCTATTCTATAAAATATATCTTCATTTACATAAGTTTGAGGAATAATTTTAGTTCCATTTATAGTTTTATATGTAACCCTAGCAGCTTCTACAAAATGTTTTTGTAAATTATATAAATAAATATTATCATTAACATAATTATTCCAACTATTAGAGAATTCGCTAGAAGTTGTATTATATTGAATAAAACCATACACTTTATGATCTAATGTATAATTTGATATATCTTTTCCTCCCATATAAGTATATACATTTGGGCTATCACCTAGATATTTATATTTATTAGTTTCAAAATTACCATTTATTCCTCCATAACTTTTAATTACTCCTTCTTTGTTAGTTTCGATAAATAAGTAATAACTATAACCATCATCATAAAAAGAATATGCATAACCACCGAATGGGGAATTTGTTTGTATCTTAGGTTCTCCAAATTCTTCAATTAATTCGTTTATTGTTGTATCTTTTTCTATTGTATATTCCTTAAATTTTACTAATTCATTTGCTTCTAAAGCATTTACTTCAATAGAAAATATATTTAATATTATTATAATAAATAGCAACTTTAATTTTTTCATTATAGTTCACTCCTATTTTTTAATTAATATTTTTAATTAAAGTATGTCAGACTTAATTAAAAATAACAATGAATAAGCAAAAAGAGGGTTCTTTGCCCCGCTTTTATTGCTTTTATAAAGTTTTAACTTAGTTTCTTTTTTACAATCAATCCTATACCAATTATAGAACTTAAACCAATAACAATATAAACTATAATTGATGTTACTCCAGTCTTAGGACTTGATATAGATGATATAATGGTTTTATCCTCTATTGTTAAATCAATTGTTGTTTCTATTCCGTTAGATGCAGTAACTGTAATTGTTACATTACCAGCTTTTAGTCCGGTAACAATACCATTTTCATCTACTGTTGCAATACTTTCATCACTTGATTTATATGTTAATGTATATTCATCAGTTGTATTTGTTGGATTGGCTTTAACAGATAATTGTAATTTTGAATCAACAGTTAAAGTATTTTCTTCATTACTTATTTCAATGCTTTCTAAAGGAATTTCAGTGACATTAATTTCAGCTGTTGCAGTAAATGTTCCCATTGTGGCTTTAATAGTTGCTGTTCCTTTAGAAATTGCTTTTACTACTCCGTTTTCACTTACGATTGCAACACCTTTATCACTACTAGTCCATGTTACTGCTTCTGTTTCAGTTGCATTAGTAGGTGTGATGATAACATTTAAAGAAGCTCCCTCACCTTTAGTTAATTCTAATTTTGTTTCATTTAAAGAAATAGAATCAACTGGTATAATTGTAACATTAATTTTACATTCTACTTTCATACCATTTTTTAGAGTTCCTGTAATAGTTGTTGTACCTTGCTTTAAGGCTGTTACTTTGCCATTTTCATCTACTGTTGCTATTTCTTTATTATCACTAGTCCATGTTATTGTTGTATCTTCTGTTGTATCTGTTGGGTTAATGGTTGGTACTAAAGTAATTGAATTTCCTTTTACTATGTTTTCTTCTTGGTTAGTAAGTAAAAATTCTTCAATCGGAACTATTACTTTAACTTTAATAATATCTGTCTTAGTTCCAGCTTGTGCTGTAATAGTTGTTTCACCTGTTTTTAATGCTGTAACAATTCCATCTGGACTTATTGAGGCAATATCATTATCACTACTAGTCCATGTTATTGTTGTATCTTCTGTTGTATCAGTTGGATTTATTGTAGCAGTTAACTCTTTGGTAACTCCTCTTTTTATTTCTATAGACTCATCACCTAATATAACTATACTTTCTATTGGAACAATAACTTCTACATTAAATGTAATTTCCATTCCGTTTAATAATTTTCCGGTAATAGTTGTACTTCCTGCTCCAATAGCAGTAATTAGACCATCTTGAACTGTTGCAACATCATTCTTACTACTAGTCCATGTTATTGTTTTATCTTCTGTTGTATCTGTTGGATTTATTATAGTCTCAACTGTAAATGTTTTTCCTCTTTCAAGAGAAACATTATTATTTTCAACATTAGTTACTTTAAATTCTGTAATAGGAATTTCAACAGTTACTTTACATTGAACTGTTTTACCATTAGCAAGTTTTCCTGTTATTATTGCTTCTCCTGCTCCAACAGCTGTTACTTTCCCGTTATTATCTACTTTTGCAATCTCTGGTTTATTACTAGTCCAAGTAACTGTTTTATCTTCCTCTGCATCCTCTGGTAAAATTGTAACACTTAAGGTTGTAGTAGAATTGTCTTCACTGTCTTTATATAAAGTTACTTCTTCTTGAGAAATTATAACATTTTCAATTGGTTTTAAAACCTTAACGTTTGTTGTAACCGTTTTACCATTGGCAAGTTTTCCAGTAATAGTTGTAGTTCCTGCACCAATAGCAGTAATTAGTCCATCTTGAACTGTTGCAACATCATTATTAGTACTTTCCCATGTTATTGTTGTATCTTCTGTTGTATCTACAGGTGTAATTGTTGTAATTAATTGTTCAGTTTGAGTTGGTAATAAGCTAACAGATTCTTTATTCACTTTAAAATCTGTAATTGGTACCGTTACTTCAACATTTGCTGTTAAAGTAAATTTTCCTACTTTACCAGTAATCATAGTATTGCCACCACCAACTGCAGTAATTAGTCCTGTATTACTAACAGTAGCTACACTCTGATCATCACTTTCCCATGTAATTGTTTTGTCGTCAGTTGTATCCGTAGGTGTAAATTCCACAGTTAATTGATATTCATCTTTACCACTGATACCTTTTTCTAATGAAATATTATTTTCAACTAAAGTTGCGTTAGTCATAGGCACATCAACATGAACGTTACATGTTGCTACTAGTCCATTAATTGTTTTTGCTGTAATAACTGTATCTCCACCACCAACTGCAGTAACTAGACCATCACTAACAGTAGCTACATTTTGATTACTACTTTCCCAAGTAATTGTTTTGTCATCAGTTGTGTTAGTTGGATTTATTGTTGCAGTTAATTGTTGAAAATCTTTTTTATTTAACGTTAAATTTGTCTCATCAAGTGATATACTCTTAATATGAGCAATGACATTTACATTAACTGTATAATTGTTTCCAAAAGCTGTTACATCAATTGTAGTATTACCAATTCCAACTGCTGTTACTTTACCACTATCATCTACTTTAACTATATCTTCATCATTAGATGTATAAGTGAACTCTTTTGAATCAGTAGTATCACTTGGACTATAATTTACTATGATATTCCCTGTAGGTTCATCACTACTCAAATCTAATTCCATACTATCAGTTGCTAAAGACGAACTTTCAACTGGTACACTTACAAAGATTGTTTTTTCTTCAAAAGTGGTATTATATTTTGTTGTTTCTTTAGAATCAAAATCAAGTCTTTCTATATTAACATTCTTTAAAGAAACATCTGTATTTCCACTTGCAGTATCTTTTACTTTAAAAGTTATAGTACCTAATGAAGCATCATTATTTTGATAAGAATTGGCAAAACTCATTGTCCAAACTATTCTATTATCTGAAGTCTGTACAGTTCTAAGATCATAATCCATTCCATCATCATTATAAGCAATGTTTGATTTTACATACTCTAATGCATTTGGATCATAATCAATTTCAAATTGAATTGAGTTGTATTCTTGCTCATTTGTCAAATCAAATGAAAAGACAACTTCATCTTCTCTACTTACTGTACTAGAAGTACTAGATACTGTAATGTGTGGGTCGCTTAAAGCAAATACATACATTGCTACTGGTACAAAGCATACTACAATAAAAGCTATAAGCAGACTTATTTTTTTTAATTGTTTATTTTTCTTGTTGCTTCTTCTTTGTTTTTTTATTCTTTTCACTCCTATTCAATCCTCCTTCTAATATGATTATATCATATAAATTTTAAAAAGTTTATTTTTTTTTATATTTTTTTAATTATCAAAACCTAAACTCTTTCTTAAAATAAGAATAACGTCTGTTAAAGTTAGTTCTCCATCATCATTCATATCACCTACTATTTTATCTTGAGCAGTAGCTTCGTCAAATCCTAATGACATTCTAAGAGCAATAATAACATCTGTTAAATTAATGTTCCCTTCTTGATTTATATCACCTTTTATAATGTCTCCAACTTCAATAGTACAAGTTGCGGAATATCCATTAGAGGTAGTTACCTTAATAACTGTCGTACCATTTTCTTTAGCAATAACGTTACCTATATCATCAACTGTAGCTACTCCTTCATTGCTACTTTCCCAATTATAAGTCACTTCTTCATTGCTACCATGTAAAGTTGCTTCTAGTGTAATGGTATTTCCTTTAATTAAATATTTACTAGTGTCACTTATTTCTAAGTATTTTTTATATATTTCAAAATTAACACTTTTCATTCCTGAATAATTTCCAATTCCTTCAATAACAATTGTTGCAGTTCCCACTTGTGTATTATCACTATATGTTAATTTATAATCTTCATTTTCTATTAAAGAATCATTATTTACCTTTAGTTCTACTGAGGGTTTAATAGCAAAACCAGTATATTCCTGATCAGCAATTGAAGAAACGATAGCATAGTCTATTGAAATAGGATTAACAACTACTTCACAAGTAGCAGTCTTACCGTTTTTAGATTTTACCGTAATCGTTGTAGTTCCTTTACCAACAGCAGTAACAGTCCCAGTTGAATTTACTTTTGCTACACTAGTATCACTACTACTCCAATATAAAGTTTTATTATCTGTTGTATTTTCTGGACAAATTGTTGCTACAAGTGTTTTACTTTCTCCGTTTACTAATTCTATATTACTTTCACTTAGAGAGATACTTGTAATTGGATAAACTACTTCACTAGTAACTGTTATTCTTGAAGTACTAAGCATTCCGTTTATCGATTTGGCAGCAATATAAGTAGATCCTTCTCCTACACCTGTAACATTTCCATATTGATCAACAATTGCTATAGATTCATCATAAGATTCCCAGGTAATTGTTTTATCACCTGTTGCATCACTAGGTCTATAGGTAGCTGATAATGTAGTTTGCTGATTTTGAGCTAAAGTTACAGAATATTTATTTAAAAAAATCGCTTCAATTGGGATCTCTGTATAACTTACTACAATACTACATGTAGCTGTTATTCCGTTTACACTTTCTGCATAAATAATAGCGTATCCCAAGGAATGAGAAGTTACATTTCCTTCATCATCTACTGTTGCTACATCTTCGTCACTAGAACTCCAAGTAATAGATTTATTAAAGTTAGTATCGGTTGGATTTACAGTAGCTGTTATTTTTTCTGTTTGCCCAACAATCATTCCTAATGAAGTTTTATTCAAAGTTATATTTGTAATTGGGCTGATATAAAATTTGACACCATTACCTCTACTAGATAATTCATTCGTTCTTTTTGTACGTACATAAACATAATAATTCCCTTGTTCCATTTGGCTAATACTTAAGCTATTAGAAGTTGATTTTGTATTTGTTTGAATTTTTTCCGGATTAGAAAAGTCATTTTCTAAAACATCAATTTCTTTATAAATTTCTATCTGATAGCCAGTTACTCCAATAACTTTATCCCAAGTGATATTTAAAGCAGATTGAGTATTGTTAAGAGATACCTTAATGTTCTTTGCCGGCTCAAGAGAAACTGGTGTTTCACCGATTGCATAAGGTGCTACATATATATGTTGAACATTAGTAATATTATTCTTGTCTATTATTCTTCCCCAAGTTACTAAATTAGCACCACCCCAATTACATTCTACAACTGTAAGCTTATTTCCATTTACTCCAATTACCCAGACCTCATGACCACCAACATAGGCTCCATCTCCATCATACCTTAAAACATCACCAGGTTTTATATTGTTTAAATCCGTGCTTACGTCTGCATATAATGTAGGATTATATCCATAATATTCAGAAAATAATAATCTAGCAAAACCTGCACATTCTCTTGAAAAATAATAACTGTCATTCCAAGTGCTACCATCAGGATATTTTTCTTTTATTTCTTCTACTGTTAAGGTATTAGCATTAACTTTTAAAAAAGATTGAGGCATAAAAGCAAATAGACATAGTATTAAAAAAAATATTTTTATTTTTTTCGACATTTCCATTTACCTCCTTTCCGTTAATCGAAACCTAAGCTTTTTCTCAAAATAAGAATAACGTCAGTTAAAGTTACTTCTCCATCATCATTCATATCACCTACTATTTTATCTTGATCAGTAGCTTCGTCAAATCCTAATGACATTCTAAGAGCAATAATAACGTCTGCTAATTCAATAGTGCCACTATAACTCATATCACCTTTTATATAATCTATAACATTAACTTCTATTTCTTTCGTTAGTCCATTAGAGGAATTTACAATTATTTTAGTAGTGCCTAGTTCATTACCAGTTACTACACCAAATTCATCTACAGATGCTATTTTACTATCATTACTATTCCAAGTATAAGTAGCTGTATCTGTAGTATTAGTTGGAAGTAAGTTAGCTTTTAATTGAAATGTACTTCCCTTTACAATAGAAAGACTAGTTTTATTTAATTCAATTCCTGTTGATGGAACAACTACATTGACAGTAATTTGTTTACTAAAGCCTGTATAATTCTCTGTAATTTCAATTTTAGTACTGCCAGTTTCTTTTAATGTAATATTTCCTGTATTTTCATCATATGATAAAATATTTTCATTTAAAACATTGACTGTAACATCGTCAATAGTAGCATTTGTTGGAGATAAAAGGATTTCTCCTGTATATTCTTTATTTAAATCAAATTCATAATTATTACCTATGTTGCTACAAGATGAATCGCTGCTACTTTTGATACATAAATTTATATCATTTAAATCAATAATTTTAGCACTTATAAAATTAGTAGTATATTCTAAATTAACGCGCTCATATCCATCTAATAAATCAGAAATAATAAAATCTATTTTTGTGCCATCTATATATCTGGAATTTTTTACAATAGCACTTCTTAAGTCAGCAGGCATTTCATAAATAATTTTATTGCTTGTATAAGTATAAGAACTATTATCTATTTCATAAGTATTACCATTATAATTAATTGTTATTTTGGTATCGTCTGTTACATCATAATCTACTAAGTAAATGGACCAATATTGAGTAGATGAAGAAAGACTAATAGTTTCAATTGGAAAATATCCAGCAAATGGATATGGATAGAAACCGTCTGTATTTTCGTTAGTATTATCATAATACATTGATACAGATCCATATCTTCCTCTATAACTAGTACTATCTATAAAACC
>CALVPO010000025.1 GCA_944351345.1 uncultured Bacilli bacterium
GTGAAACGAAATTTACTACAATGACGTTACACCATTTTTCTTTTCAAGAAAAATACTATAACTTTCTAAACATTATAGCACAAAAAAAGAAAAAACAAAAATTAAAATAAATCAACTTTACACAATCTAACATAAATTAATTACTATGATCAATCAAACTTCTAATATAACCATTATTCTTCTTATGATTTTTAACATAAACATCAGCAAGCAACTTCATCTCAAAAAAATTAATATCTAAAGCTTTATCCAATCTATAACTAACAACACTATTAATATAATCTATAATATAAAAATATCTCTTATCACAAATCCTAGATAAAATATAATTTTTTTTCAAATTAATAACCTCAAAATCATCACAAACACTATATTTAATCTCCTTAAACTCCTCATCTTTCTTATAATAAGTAAGTTGAATATAATTATCACTAGGTACATTCAAAAACCTATTAACAATATTACCATTTACAAAAGATAAGTCATTTATATACTCACAAGAAAATCTTTTCTTTATTTCATCAATAGCTAGCTCTTTATTATTATCAAAAACTAAACATGATAATATATATTCCTGTAAACTCCCCTTACTACCACCATTATCTTCTTCATATAACATAACAGGGACCTCTAAAACAGAACAACAACTATCTTCCATTTTACTAACTAAATAACTAATAGCCAAAAAACTATCTTTCTTATTAAGATAATCTATTCTAAGTAACCTCTGTTTTTCCAAATATGCATCTTTAATAAGGGCATTATATTTCTCTATCTCTCTCATTTTTTGATAAATAAAGCCATCTATTCTTTTTTCAACATCACTAATTTTTTTATCTTGTTTCTTACAAAAATCACTACTTTGCATAACTAAAATTACTCCCTCCACATAGATAATACCTATTATATCACAAATTTCTAAAGTCAAAGCAAAAAAGATTCTATTTACTAGAATCCATTCTACTATAATAATTATATCTCTTAATAGCCCACTCCTTTTGAGCATTTAAAAGTTCCATCGCCCTATCTTTATCTATTCTCTTTAATTTAGCATATCTATTCTCAGCACTCAAAAACTCATCATACCTATCAAAATCTACATCACGACTATCCATAGTAAATTTAGAAGTATCTGGATTATATCTAAATATAGGAAAATATCCACATTTAGTAGCCAACTCTCCCTCCAACATACTATATTCCATACCTCTTCTTATACCATGCTCAATACAAGGAGCATATGCAATAACTATAGAAGGCCCTTTATGACTATTAGCCTCTTTAAGTACTTTAAGATACTGCTCTTTATTATATCCAATATTACATGTAGCCACATATACATGAGGATAACACATAGCAATACGTGCTAAATCTTTCTTATAACTAGGCTTACCACCAGTAGCAAACGAAGCTACAGCCCCCATATTAGAAGACTTTGAAGCCTGACCACCAGTATTAGAATAAACCTCTGTATCAAGAACCAAAATATTTATATTATCATCTCTAGAAAGTACATGATCCAAACCACCATATCCAATATCATATGCAAAACCATCACCACCAACAACCCACATAGAAGGAGGTACAATGTAATCCCTAAATTGTTTTAAATCTTTATGCTTATCATAATCTATTTTCTTAGAAACATTAAGACAAATATCATAATCATCCCTATTATCAAGCCATTCTTTAAATAATTTCTTATCACGACTCAAATTATCACTCATATACTTAGCAATCTTTTCTCTCTTTATATTAATACCAGTAAGAATACCTAAACCAAACTCAGCATTATCCTCAAACAAACTATTAGCCCATGCTACACTATAAGGCGTACTAGGAGCACTTCCCCCATATATAGAAGAACACCCTGTAGCATTTGCTATATATAAATTATTATTAAAAACTTGCGTTAAATTCTTCAAATAAGGAGTCTCACCACAGCCAGCACAACTACCATTAAACTCAAACTTAGGCATAATAAATCCTTCATTCTTAACATTAAGAACATTAGCCTTATAACTACCATTAATATTATTATCCATTAAATAATCAAACTCATCTTGATGATACTTATTTCTATCATAATCTACCATCTCAATAGCTTTCTTTCCCATCTTACCAGGACAAGCTTGATAACACAAACCACAACCCGTACAATCCTTATAAGATACACCAATAGCATAATTAACGTCTCTTGGCATAATAGAAGGAATACTATCTACTTCATCATCTTCTCTACTAATAAGAAACGGTCTAATAACAGCATGTGGACAAACAAAACTACACTGATTACATTGTATACAATTTTCACTAATCCAACAAGGAACTCTCTCTGCAATATCTCTTTTTTCAAATCTAGTACTACCAGCAGGATATATACCACTACTTTTATCCATAAACGCACTAACAGGCAAACTATCTCCCTTAAGATTATTAATAGCCTCATTAAATTTAAACTTTTCATTTTCAAAATAAACCAAATTAAGCCAACTTTTATCAACCATAACCTCTCTCAAACAAGAAAGAGAACTATCAACAATCTTATTATTAATCTTAACTATATCACTGCCCTTATCACCAAATCTCTTCTCATTAGACAATTTCATAATATTACTAACCTTTTTATCACCAAGTAACTTAATAAGATGAAAAATACACATCTCCATACAAGTACCAATCTTACCTCTAAGCCCTATATCATTAACTAACTTATAAGCATCAATAACATAAAACTTCAAGTTCTTCTTAGCAATCATATACTTAACCTTATTAGGTAAACTCCTAATCAAATCCTCATCACTTAAATTAGTATTAAGAAGTAAAGTTCCACCGCAACAAATATTATCAATAACATCATATTTATAAATATAACTATCTTTACTAACTACAACCAAACTAGGACTATCAACATAATAAGTACGTCTAATAGGTTTATCACTAATCCTAACATGACTCCTAGTAACACCACCACTCTTCTTACTATCATATTGAAAATATCCTTGAACATATTTCTTAGTATTATCTCCAATAATCTTAATTAAATCCTTAACAGTTGACACCATACCATCAGAACCATATCCATATATCAAAAATTCAACTCCACGAGAAGGTAACTTAAATTTATCATCAACCTTCAAACTCAAATTAGTAACATCATCATTAATACCTATTGTAAAATCAGAATGAACCCTCTTACTAGCTAAGAAATCATAAACAGCCTTTATATCACGTGGAGTAGTATTCTTAGAAGAAAGCCCATATCTACCACCATAAACTTTTATATCATTATCTTGACATGCACTAACAACATCTTTATATAAAGGCTCCCCTTCACTACCAGCACTCTTACTTCTATCTAAAACAGCAATTCTCTCTACACTCTTTGGTATTACCTTAAGTAAATATTTACTAGAAAAAGGCCTAAACAAATGAACCTCAACTAAACCATACTTATTACCTGAATCATTCAAATAATCAATAGTCTCCCTAATAGTCTCACAAACACTACCCATAGCAACTATTACATATTTAGCATCACAAGCTCCATAATAATTAAATGGTTTTATATTAGTATCATTAATTTCATTTATTTTATCCATATACTCTACAACATAATCTACACAATTTATATAATTAGTGTTTCTTGACTCAGCATGTTGAAAATATATATCATCATTCTCAGCAGTACCTCTAGTATTAGGTTTATTAGTATCCATAGCCCTATCCCTAAATTCCCTCAAAGCTTTCTTATCAATAAGTTTTAATACACGAGACATATCCATAAGCTTAACTTTATCTATCTCATGACTAGTTCTAAAACCATCAAAAAAATTAATAAAAGGTAGAGATGACTTAATAGAAGATAAATGCGCTATAGCAGCCATATAATAAGCCTCTTCTACACTACTAGACGCCAACATACAAACACCAGTATTAAGACAAGCATAAACATCTTGATGATCCCCCATAATACTAAGTGCATGAGTAGACAAACTACGTGCTGCAACATGAATAACACCAGGTAACAATTCCCCAGCCAACTTATAAAGCGTTGGAATCATCAAAAGTAAACCTTGACTAGCCGTAAAAGTAGTTGACAAAATACCACTCTGTAAAGCACCATGCACTAAAGCAATAGCCCCAGCCTCACTCTGCATCTCTACAACCTTAACAGGATTACCAAAATAATTAACCTCACCATTACTACTCATCCTATCAACATGTTCAGCCATAGGAGAAGCAGGAGTTATAGGATATATCCCACATACTTCACTAAACTTATAACTAACTAAAGCAACTCCTTCATTAGCATCCATAGACTTATACTTAACCATCATATCTACCTCATTTCTAACTCCATTATAAACTAAAACCAAAAATTTTACAATTATATATACACACTAAAATATTACATATCTTTTTTTATTTCCTTAAACGCCATAGTATAATACCTATAATGGCGTTAACCACTATATATCTAAAACTAATTTTATTTATTTTTACCTCTAGTCTTATTTATCATATCCATATAATTATATAAACACTTATATAATTCAGCTAATCTACAATAATTATTAAACTCATCACGATTATTATCATAATAACTATCAATTAATTTAACAATCATATAATATAAATTCAACCCAATTTCCTTACTTTTCTTAGCATTTTTTAAATTAAGTAATTTATCATTATCTTCCATTTTATTTATACTTCTTACAGATGTATTATAAATAACATTTAATTTATCTAGTATCTCTATAACTTTAATTCCAACATTATCCATTATATTTTTATATTTAAAAGCAAAATAATCCTGTAATGTAAAATCACTCTCATACTTTGCTTTTCTCTTGTAAAACTATTCTAAATATTCTCTTAACCCATCAACAATTTTATAAACCTTTGTCATTGGATTTCTTTCTGACGCTTGTCCACCTTGATTAATATTTTCCATATATTTACAATTTCTTATTGCATTATGTATTTTTCCATCTTTTGTAACCTTTTCAAAGATATTAGCATCATTCTTGTTGTATTCACCTAATCCATTATTTTGAAATTCTTTACTAAGTTCATCTAATATATCATCTTTAGATATATATCTATTTACTTTCTTAAATGTGATAATAACCAAAGTTCAAAATTTGGATTTGACCAACAAGCAATATAATCACAATTTTCTATTGCTTTATTAAATTGCTCGTCATTGTACATCTTTATCAAATACTACCCAAACCCATCCATATACTTTACTTGAATAATTGACATACTTTTGAACATATTTTACTAAATCTACAGTATTTCTTCCAGTTCCTTTTACTTCGATATTAGGTATTAAAACATCTACTTTATTTCCGTACTTCTCATTAATCTTTTTCTTTAATCCGTTAAAGTAATTGGGTTCTGTTTTCTTTCCTTCACATACAATTAAGTAATTAGCTGGTGCTCTCCTTCTACTTCTTAATCTATCTTTCCTTGAAACTTTATTATTTCTCCTTAGCTCTGGACAGTTTTTTATAAAATCTCTATCTATATTAAATATATCATTAAGAATTAAAACTCCCATATCAACTTCATTATTGATATCTACATCACCTAATTCAGATAAACTCTTTATATAATAAAACTTATTCATCCAAAAATTTCTAACATTATCAAAAAAACTATTATTATTCACTTTAACAACACTAGTTTTCTTATCATCAACCATTACTATATCCTTTTTAGTACTATCTTCTATACTTTCTAAACTTTTTTCTTTCTTACTACTCTTACCATTATAGACTTTCTTTATAATATCCTCTAAACTATAACTACTTATACTATCTTCAAGTACTATATTTTACTTTCTAAATATCTTTTAATACTATCCATTAAATAAACATATTTATCTATATCATTATACTCATTCAAATATTCATATACTTTATTCTCATAATCTTTTAGTATCTTCTTTAATACTAAATCATAATACCTAATAACTATCTTCTCTTGTATATCAACATCAGAAATATATTCAAGAATATTATCAATCTTATTATAAACTGAAAAAAACATTTTATCTATATTAACATCTAAATTCCAACTATCAATAGAATCTATAAGAGATAAAACCAATATACACCAATCTATTTTAACAGAAAAAACTTCTAACTCAACACCTAAATCAAATTCTGGATCACTATCCATTGTTAATTTAATCTTATCATCTTCCTTATCCAATTCTATTTTCTTATCATCTTCATAATCATCAATTATCGTATTTAATTCATTAAAATAACTACTAACATCAATACCATAACTACTTACTCTATCTAAAACACTTTTTAAATACTTAATCTTATTAATATTTTCTAATTAAATGCTAGACATACAAAACCTCCTATTTTTTAACATCATATTTCAAACTAATAATTATTATATATAAAAACTATTACTTTACAATAATATTATTTTTTATGATAAAGTAATAAAATAACTAATTTTCAAATATTTTATAACTTTTTACTTTTCCCCTTTTAAATGATTTATATATGCGACTATCGTATTTAAAGCCCAATACAGCACCACCTACATATCGTAAATTACCCAAACTTCTTATTTCAAAATTATCACGAATAACATTTCTTCCATAAACATTTCCTCCTATAATTTGTAAATTTCCGAAGTCTGTCACACAAGAGTCTCTTAACGAAATATTTCTTCCTATAATTTGTAAACTTCCTAAATTTGTAATTTTTGAATATTCGAAATAAGCATTGCCTCCTATATATTGTAAATTTCCTAAATCTGTAACACTTGAAAAATCAAAAGAAGCATTTCCTCCTATATATTGTAAGTTTCCCAAATCTGTAACTTTTGAACCCCCAAAAGAAGCATTTCCTCCTATGTATTGTAAGTTTCCTAAATCTGTAACTTTTGAATATTCGAAATAAGCATTGCCTCCTATGTATTGTAAATTTTCTAAATCTGTAACACTTGAAAACTCAAAAGAAACATATCCTCCTATATATTGTAAGTTTCCCAAATTTGTAACTTTTGAATCCCCAAAAAAAGCATTTCCTCCTATGTATTGTAAGTTTCCTAAATCTGTAACTTTTGAATGCCTAATTCCAAGAATCTCTTTATAATGCCTAAAATCAGCATTTCCAAGAATCACTTTATATGGACAGCTACTTTCCCACTTAAATTCAACATCACCTAATGCAATTTCATTTTCTTCACAATTATAATATTTGGCTATTTTATCTTTAATTAAATAAAGACTATTTTTTAATTTTTCTAAATTATGAAGACTATATTTTTGATTTTTATTCATAATATTACAATAAAAAACATCATTAATTAAATATTCTATATATTCATCTCTAAAAGTTTTTTCTTCAATCATTTTTATATATAATAATAATCTTTTATTCCATTTTTCTTCTTCAAGATATCTTCTTACACATGCTACATTTTCATTCTTATTAAAAAATGATAAAAGAACATCCGAATATTCTTCTACTTCCTCTTGAGTTTCCGTATACCACCTTACTTTATATACTATATTAAAATTTACTTCAACTATAATATGAGGTTTTTCATCGTTATCTACAAAAATATAAAATTCTCCTTGTCTTATATCATTCTTAAAATTTTTCTCTACAAAAAATTGCCATGGTGTATCTCGAACTAATGATAAGCATTTTTCAACACTATCAAGATACTTTTTTTCATTAGATCTTCTCACTTCAAACTTTAACCATTTTCCCATACCGTATGTATTAACATTCTCTAAACTAACTTTATTTGACGTTAATTTTTCTTTATCAAATAAATCAATTGCAAAACAAGAAAAAATAACAAATTCATCTATTTCTTCTATATTATTATAAATAAGATTTAATAATTTTCTATTAGATTTTTTTTCTTCAAACCTCATCAAATTATAAATTTTATTTATAAAAAAGTTATAACATTTATAAAAAGAAATATAATTATTTACTTCAACATCACTATTTCTCTTATCATCAACTATTACTATATCCTTTTTACTACTATCTTCTATACTTTCTAAACTTTTTTCTTTCTTACTATTCTTACTATTATAGACTTTCTTTATAATATCATCTAAATTATAATTACTTATACTATCTTCAATTACTATATTTTTACTTTCTAAATATCTTTTAATACTATCCATTAAATAAACATATTTATCAATATCATTATACTCATCCAAATATTCATATACTTTATTATCATAATCTTTAAGTATCTTCTTTAACACTAAATCATAATACCTAATAACTATCTTCTCTTGTATATCAACATCAGAAATATTTTCTAAAATACTATCTATCTTATTATAAACTAAAGAAAAAACTTCATCTATATTAACATCTAAATTCCAACTATCAGTAGAATCTATAAGAGATAAAAACAATATACACCAATCTATTTTAACAGAAAAAAGTTCTAACTTAGCACCTAAATCAAATTTTGGATCACTATACATTGTTAAATTAATCTTATCATCATCTTTATCCAATTCTATTTTTTTATCATCTTCATAATCATCAATTATCATATTTAATTCATTAAAATAACTACTAACATCAATACCATAACTACTTACTCTATCTAAAACACTTTTTAAATACTTAATCTTATTAATATTTTCTAATTGAATGCTAGACATACAAAACCTCCTAAATTTTTTTAATATATTTTAATACAAAAATAATTTATTATCAACAAAAAAGAACTTATTAACAAAGTTCCTTACTATAAACTACTATATTTCTATTGGATCATTATCTAAATCCTTATCAACTAATAATTCATGTATCTCTTCTTCCATATTATCTAAGTACACATCTTCTATTCTATCTACTCTACATCTTTCACTAAGAAGTATTGCATTAACTTTACTAACAGCCTTCTCTACCTCATCATTTATAACAACATAATTATACTTAGTAACTTCATTTATCTCCCTATAAGCCGTCTTAAATCGCTCTAACACCTTTTCTTTACTATCAGTACCCCTATTTACTAATCTTCTTCTAAGTTCCTTCATACTAGGAGGCAAAATAAATATAAATATAGCATCTGGTACTAACTCTTTAACTTTTAAAGCCCCCTGTATTTCTATCTCCAAAATAACATCTATACCCTGATCTAACTTCTCTTGTATCTTATCCTTAGGAGTACCATAATAATTACCATTATATATAGCATACTCTAAAAATACTCCCTCTTTAATCCTTTCCTCAAATTCTTCTTTACTAACAAAAAAATAAGTCTCTCCAGGAATATCATTACTCCTCATATTTCTACTAGTCATAGATACCGATAACCATAAATTATTATTAATCTTCATAACACCATCTATAACAGTCCCCTTACCTGCTCCACTAGGAGCACTAATAACAATCAAATTACCCTTACCTTTAGTTCTAATAATACTATCCACAAATAACATCTCCAATCAATAATGTGTATTAATTTTACCATTATAATAACAAATAAACAAGTATTTTATTTTAAATATTCATAATTATCTCCAACAAAATTATTAACAAGATATCTACTAATATTCAAAGGATTATCAAGATGCTTCTCATCACCATTCCTATACTTAGAAGGCACATATATAGAACTAATAACAGAATTCCTTATCTCTTCTACACTATCCCTATCTACATCTAAAAACTCCATTATCTCTTCATCTTCAAAAACATGAATACCATGATCCCCCTCAATAACTATAACCCCATCAGGATCATTATTCTTAATAAACTCTAACATATCCACCAATAAATAAGAAGAATATATATAATTATCATCATAATAATTAAGATTAACCCTATCATCTTCACTAAGTCTATTCCCAAAAATATCATAAGTTAAATATAAATGATTCAAATTATAATCTATAAAAACCAATTTCTTATCATCAACTTTCATAGACATATCTAAACTTTTTAAAATAGCACGAGCTGGCCAATAAGTAGTATTATTTATATATCTATAATCACTATAGTCATAATTATTATAATTTATATTATCATACTCTAAATAATTAAAATCCCCTAATAAATTATAAAACATAGTATTATCAAGAATAGATCTAAAATGCATAAATCTGATATAAGATAATTTTCTTAAATCACTATTACTACTACTTATAGACCTTAGCCATTCTTTTCCATAAACAAGATGAACAAATTCAGGACTATGAACATAAAAATCATAATAATAATCTGTATCAAAAGAAGTATATTGATTAAACTCTCCTATACCTATAGTAGTATACCCCTTACTCTCAAAAGCTCTAAACAACTCATTATTAAGTCTCTTATCTTCTAACTCATAATAACTAACATTAAAAGATGTACTATTACGCCTATCCATATAAACATCCTCTAACTCAGATAAATAATCACCAAAAAAATTATCATAATAATAAGGATTAAATAAAGCAACTAACGACCTCTGCGTTTTACGCCCATTAACAAAACTAGCATCTTCATTCAAAAAATAATCATTATTCCTAAAATAATTAGTCAAATATACATCATTATAATTAAAATATTTCTCTATAGCACTGATCCCCATCATACCATCACAATGTATATAATATATATTAGGACTTTCCCTATCCTCAGATACATTAATAGAAATAGAATTATCAAAACTCTTAGATCTAATTAAATTATAGCAACAATTAAAACTAGCCATAATAAAAGAAAAAGAAAAAAGAATTATAGTAACAAAAGAAAATAAAAAAACAAAAGTATCTAACTTAAATTTAATAAACTTCTTAAAATTAATTATTAAAATTAAAACAAAAACTATAAAAAGCAAAAAAGATATTAAATTAAACTTAAAAAAATAAAAAAAACTAATAAAACACATAACAGAAAAAACTTTTTGTTTATCTTTTAAAGCCTTATTAACAAATAAAAAAACTAAACTATTAATTAAAAAAAAGATTAACAATAGTCCCAAAACATATATAAATGATACTTCTAATATATGATCTACATCCATATTACTATTATAATAATAAAAAAGTCTATAACCATAAACCAAATTAGGGACTATAAATAATAACTTTCTATTATGTGAAATTTTAAATAACAAATCATTATTTTTCATGTCTTTATAAACTCCTCATTAAGTAAATAATTCTCTTACTTTTCTTTATATTATCTTTCTTTAAAATTTCAAAACACTTAGAAAAACTATTCTCAAAATTCAAAACATTATAATTATCAAAAATATCATTTCTAGTACTAAGTAACTTCTGTACCTGTGAATCATCTTTAGGAACAAACTCAATAATTAAATATTCACCTAACTTAGAAAACCAACTAGCAACCTGACTAAAAGGTACATTATTAGATATAGTAATATGATGAATTAGCGCAAGAGCCATAATACACTTAACAGGAGCTCTATCAGATAAACTATATCTCTCACTTTCTCCAAATCCTATCGCCGGACTTGGATTAGTCAAATCCAAAATAAGCGGCAAAATTCTCTCTTCTTTATTATTAACAATATTAACATAATTTCTATTAACAGCATTAATATCAATATCAAAAGAAATAACATTATTAACATATAAAGAAGCTATTCTAGAATACTTACCATCATTAGCACCCATATCCCATAAAACATCACTATTCTTATATTTAATACTACCCAAATAATCTTTCACTAATTTAATCTTAGAACTATCAGAAACATCATCATAATTAGTATTATCATAATAATTATCCCATTCTGTAAAAATAACCTTTCGTTCCAATTTCTCAATTTGTCTTATCATCATATCTATCATATTTATAATACTCTTACAAGATACCTTAACATTAGTTGAATTAACCACTTTATCATTATTCTTCAAAATAGCCTTACTATGCCACTTTATATGCTGTTTAGCAGTAAAACCACCTCTTCTTCCAAGAATATTATTAGCTAAAGGAATAGGAATACCATCAATATAATTTTTAAGTAAACAATTAGCATTCTCATCAACATACCTCATCAAAAGAAGAGGCGCCATAAAATGCCTACAAAATTGTCCATATGCTCCCCAAGGAGAACCATCAACATAAAAATCAAAAGATAAAGTATCAATAAAAATAGCCCTTCCCTTAAAAAATTGCACATTATAACCACTAGCATCCTTCAAATACATCCCATACTTAAGTGCAATTTTTTGAATATTCAAAGTCAAAATAGCAGCATCCTTAAGTTCTCCAAAACACCACTCATAAGGATAACTAATAAAAGGTATTTTCTCTACCTGAATAATTATATAATCTTCACATCTCTCTACTTCCTTATGACAAACAAGATACCCCAACGAAGTAAGCTCTTTATATAAACCAGAATTCATTAAATGCTTATATTCTCTAAAATAGCACTTATTTATTCTTCTATAAACCTTATTATTCTTATAATATATATAACCAGCAGGATCTCTAAAAGAAGAAACCTCTCTATTTTCCATTTTTCTTAAATATACCCTTAATAAAAGAAATACAATTAGTCTTAAATGTTAAAAAAAACGCACCAACTCCTGCAATAGATGCAACTAATATCTGAACTATCATACTTCCAGTACCTGGATCAAAATACATATAAACTCCTCCATTCTTATACCATTTAATTACTACTAAATTATATCATAGAAACATAATAATAACAACACAAAAAAAATCAAAAATAAATTACAACTTTTTGATTTTCTTTTTTCTATCATAATAAAATATTAATAATTATTTCTTTGGTACTAGCCTAGATACACCACCCATATATGGTTGTAAAACTTTAGGTACTAATATACTACCATCTTCTTGATAATTGTTTTCAATTACAGCAATAAGTCCCCTAGGTGATGCAACAACTGTATTATTCAAAGTATGAACTAAATAATTACCATTATCTCCTTTAGTTCTAATACCAAGACGTCTAGCTTGTGCATCTCCTAATGTAGAACAAGAACCAACTTCAAAATACTTCTTCTGTCTAGGACTCCAAGCTTCAACATCACAAGATTTAACCTTTAAATCAGCCAAATCTCCACTACAACATTCTAAAGTTCTAACAGGCACATCTAAACTTCTAAAAAACTCAACTGTATAATTCCACATCTTATTATACCAATCCATAGATTCTTCTGGTTTACATAAAACAATCATTTCTTGTTTCTCAAATTGATGAACCCTATATAACCCTCTCTCCTCTAAACCATGAGATCCTCCTTCTTTTCTAAAACAAGGAGAATAAGAAGTCATCGTAATAGGTAACTCACTCTCTTTAATAATTTGTCCTTTAAACTTTCCGATCATAGAATGCTCACTAGTACCAATCAAGAATAAATCTTCTCCCTCAATCTTATACATCATAGCTTCCATTTCTTCAAAACTCATAACTCCATCTACAACATCAGACCTTATCATAAAAGGAGGAACACAATAAGTAAAACCTTTATCTATCATAAAATCCCTAGCATAAGATAGCATTGCACTATGAAGCCTAGCTATATCACCACACAAATAATAAAAACCTTCACCACTAACTCTACCAGCAGACTCCTTATCTAAACCATTAAAACTAGCTATAATATCAGCATGATATGGTATTTCATATTCAAGAACAACAGGATCCCCAAATTTCTCATTCTCTACATTACAAGAATCATCAACCCCTATAGGAACACTATCATCCATCATCTGAGGAATCAACATCATCTTACTTTTTAATTCCAAACTAAGCTCAGCTTCTTCCTTTTCAATAGAAGAAAGTGAATCATTAATCTCTACAACCTTACTTTTAAGTTCATTTGCCTCATCAACCCTCTTATCACGCATCATAGCCCCAATACTACTACTATAGTCATTTCTCTGCTTTCTTAAATCATCACCACTAACTTTAAGTTCTCTAATACGTCTATCAAGCTCAATCACCTCATCAACCAAAGGTAATTTCTTATCTTGAAACTTTCTTTTAATATTTTCTTTTACTTTATCTGGATTTTCTCTAATATACTTAATATCTAACATAAATATCCCTTCCTTCTTTCATTATTATACCTAAATAACATAAAAATTACAACAAAATTATATCATCAAAAAACATAAAAACAATTGCAATTAATACAAAAAGATATTAAAATAAAAGATATAAATATCATAAAGGAGAATATCATGTTAAATAATCTATTAAATAACGTAAAAACCAAAATAAATAAAATCAAAGAAGAAAACAAAAATTATAACATCCAACTAAATAATTCCACTCATTTCATAGGCCTACAACCACTACCAAAACTACCAGAAAAAAAGATTGAAAAAAATATAAACACTATCTTAGAAACATGTCCTGATTTAAATAAAGAAAAAGCTATTATTATAAATAAAATTATCCCAACAACAGAAAACTACTTAACAATAATGTATTCAAAAGAAATAGTAACTGGAAATGATTACTGGCTAATACCAACTGAAAAATATCTTTGGATCATAAACGAAAAAGAATATGGCGTATTACTTTATCAAAATATAAAAATATGTAACATAATAAAAAATAATATAATGAGTAAAAATATTAATCTAAACAACGTAATTTTAGAAATAAATGGTAATGACGAAAAAATAAATAACTTTATAAATATCTTAAAAGATAAAAATATAAGAGAAAAAATTATTCAAGAAAAAACAGCCTATCTTTGTAACATTACTCCAATATATCAAAACATAAACAAAATAGGTTCAGGCATATCAATAGATGCAAATAATAACATAGTTTTTCATACAAATAAAGATAATTACAAATTTAACATAAAAGACTTAACAAACTTCGAATTACTAGTTGATAATAATCCAATTCTAAGTAAAAATAGTAATAGAAATACACATATAACAAGTTCTCAAAACACATGTTATTCTATATCAATAAAAATAACTATTCAAGATACTTATATAATGATACCTATCTTAGAACCAAATTCTCTTGGCAAAAAATATACAATAAAAGATTCTATATTTCAACAAAATATGAATTTTGCCAAAGAAATAATAAACAAACTACAAACTCTAACTGATAATATAAATTCTAACTAACCCAATAAAAAAACTAGTATATTTAAACACTAGCCACGACTAATAATTTTAGCATCATTATTAGAAATAACATTAATAGCTTGCAAACCTTTAGGAGTCTCAATAAGATCAAAACTAACTAACTGACCCTCAGACAAAGTCTTATATCCCTCTTGTTTAATAGCCGAATAATGCACAAAAATATCTTCTCCTGATGAATGATCAATAAATCCATAGCCTTTCTCATTATTAAACCACTTTACACGTCCATTCACTTAAAACACCTCACATTCTAGTAATTCCTTACAATAATATTGTAATACTAAAATTATACTCAATCAACAATTCACGTCCGACAAAATTCGACAAAAAAAAAGATAAACAATTATCACTAATTTTATTTATCTTTAATATCAACATTTAAAATATCTAATATCCTAGTCAAATCAACAGAAGACTCAAAAAATATCTCTATCTTCTTATTTTCAACCTTAACTTTAGTCCCTAATATATCTCTAAGTTCATTTTCAATATATTTATACTCATTTTGAGGTTTCTGTACCCTATTAACAGAAACTTTTTTAGGTATATCCTCAGTAATAGAAATATTTTCCAAATCTCT
>CALVPO010000026.1 GCA_944351345.1 uncultured Bacilli bacterium
AAATACAGAAGATTTTGGTGGAGCTTTAAGCGCAGAGCTTTTTACAGCATTTTATAATTTAGATCCAGAGATTGATTATTCTAATGATACTACAGGATGTGGTGATGAGAGATTTATTACTACTGCTAAAAATAGAATTATTAGGGATAATGATTATTCATATGCTAGAAGTTGCTTATTAGAGAAAGGTACTATTCAAGAAACTGGTGATGAAGAATATTATATTAGTTTTAATTGGATTTTTTCTACTTTAGTTGCTATTTTTACGTTATATTTTTTACTTAATTATTGTATTAGTGTTGGTGTTAGGGTTATTCAATTAGCTGTTTTACAAATAATATCTCCTATGGCCATTATAGGATATTTAGCTCCTAAGAGCGATAATATGTTTACTAAATGGGGAAAATTATACTTTGCGACCTATATAGATGTTTTTCTTCGAATTGCAATAATAAATTTGGTTGTTTATTTGTGCGGAGTTATAATGGAGAATTGGAAGGAAGGTAATGGTGTGTTTTGGACTTCTGTAGGTTCGCCAGATGGAGTTACTAAAGTTTTAATTGGAGTAATGATGATTATGGCTTTATTGTCTTTTGCTAAGAAGGCTCCAGAACTTATAAAACAACTATTTCCTCAAAGTACTAGTGGACTTAGCTTGGGTCTTGATAAGGATAACAAATCTGCTTTAGGTGCTGTAGGTATAGGTGCTGCTGGAGTAGGAGCAGTTGGACTTGCTGCTGCGAGTAGGGTTCCTGGATTAGTAAAAGGTGCTAGAGACACTATAAACGGAGTAAGAAGTGGTAAAATTTCTAAGGGAGGAGCTGCTTGGAATGCAATTAAAGGAGCGGCCACTACAGTTGGTGGTGTAGCTGCTGGTGGAATTCGTGGTGTTGCTACTGGAAGAAAAGGTGGAGTTGGAGGAGTTAAAAGTGCTCTTCAAGCCCAATCTAAAGCTAATCTTGCTAGAGCTGGAAGAATAAATTCTGGTCAAGGATTATTTAGTTACTATGCTGATAAGGCTTTACATGGCTTAGGTATGATGAATAGTTATGAACAACTATCTTCTGAAGTGTCTTCTTATAAAGATTTGAAATCTGATGTAAAAGATAATGATGTAATTAAAAATTTCAAACGTCAATATCAAGCTGAGTATAATGCTTGGGCTGCTAAAAATCCAGGTGCAAAAGAATCTTTATTTGTTCGTCAATATGCAGATAAATATGGTGTTAATTATGATCGTAGTGCTAATTTTGAATATGATGATTTAGAGAAAATTTACATGGAAGCAAGTTATAAAGATCTTATGGAAAACAATGGAACATTCAGAACTAAGGTAGATATGCATAACAAAAGATTTGGAACTACATATAATGCTGAAACAGACTGGTCGACAATTAATAAAACTTTAAAAAATAAAAGTGAAGACTTCGAAAAAATGTCTGCTAGAAAACCAAGAAACTAGTTAAAGGAGTGTGATAGATAATGAATGGATATTTAGTTCCTGCTAATGCAAAAAGGGGAATGTTGATATTTAATATATTTAGACCATTTGATTTAATTTTGTTTGGTTGTGCTGGTATTGCGCCTTCTCTTTTGTTGTTAATTATATTGCCTACTGAGAATATAGTTATGGCTATTTTGGCTATACTTCCTGCTTGTGTTACTGGGTTGTTGGTTTTTCCTGTTCCTAATTATCATAATGTATTATGTATATTACAGAGTGTATATCGGTTTTATACCGAGAGAAGAAGATATTCTTGGAGAGGATGGTGTTTTTATGAACAATTCAAAACCACAAACAGTAAAAAGTAAGTACACTGAGAGTTGGATTCCTATTAAGGGAATAGAGAATGGGGTTATAATATTAGATAATAAATATAGAGTAACTGGTGTTAAGATAAGACCTAGAAATATATTTATTTTGGATGGTGCTACACAAGAGAATACTATAATAGCCCTAAAAAATTTTTATAATACAGTTGATTTTGATTTCTGGTTGATTAGTGCTGATAGACCTGTTGATATAAGTGGATATTTAGCTAGACTTCAACTTCTATATAATCAAACTCCTAGTCCTGTTATTAGAAAACTTATTAATCAAGATATAATGAAAGCTAATGATTTTATGGATAATAATGTTACTGATACAGAATACTATATTTTATTTAAAGAAAAAAATATGGATATGATACAGAAAAGACTTAGAACAATAATCACTGGTCTTGCTAATTGTGGATTGGATAGTGCTCAGACTTCTAATGAAGATTTGAGAGTAATATTAGATAATTTTTTGAATGGGGGAGTTAGAACTGATTTTGGGACGGTGACATCATAATGTTATTTAAGAGTGAAATAGCGCCTAAAGGTATTGAATGGCGCCCTAGAGATTTTATTATGAGTGATAAATATTGTACAGTACTTACTGTTATATCTTATCCTAGATATATTGGACCTGGTTATTTATCTAATCTTACTAATATGTCAGGTGTTAAGTTGGTTATAAAACATATGCCACTACCTTTTTCTGTATTATCACATATGTTAAATAAAGAGATAGCAGATTTAAAAGCTAAATATCAACAAGAGAAAGATTTAACTATTCAAGAGAGAATAAGGCAAGATGTTGATAGTTTGGAATATTATATTCAACAATTTACTGCTAGTCAGACTAAAACTTTTGATTTTCAGATGCATGTTTTAGTTACAGCTGATACTAAAGAACAATTAGAGAATAAAAAATTAAATTTGAGAAACTATATGGATGCTATGGAAATGAGAGCTATTCCTCTTAGTTTTGAACAAGAAAGAGTATTTAAATCTATGCTTCCTATTTTTGAAAAACAAGAAATAGAAGATAGGATAGGTACACCAATGCCTTCTTCTACTATGGCTGCTATGTATCCATTTGTTTTTGATAGTGTTAAAGATGAAGGATTATCTACTTTACTTGGTGTTGACTTTTCTGGTGGTGTAGTTTTATTTAATCAATTCTTGTATCAAATAAGAAAAGAAAATAATAGAAATAATGCTAATATGATTATACTTGGAACTAGTGGATCTGGTAAGAGTACAGCTGCTAAATTAATGCTTAGAAGCCATATAAGAAATGGTTATCAAATAGTTGCAATAGATCCTGAAGGTGAAATTAGTACTATGACAGAAATGTACGGTGGACAAGTAGTTGATTTAGGTAAGGGTGGTGCATACGGATTAATTAATCCACTTGAAATAATAGTTGATGCTGATGAAGAAGATGTAAAAAATGGATTAGGCTATACTATTCTTAATACAACTTTACAAAATTTAAAAGCTTTTATGAAATATTATTCTCCTGATATTGAAGAAGATGTTTTGAATATGTTTAGTGAAGTTGTACAAGATACATATGCTAGATTTGGTATTAATTTTAATAGTGACTTTAGTAAATATACTTCTAAAGATTTTCCAGTTATGGATAATGTATACGAAACTATTATAGCTAGACTTAGGTCTATGACTGAAAAAACTCGAGAAAGAGATATAATGGAGAGACTTGAAATAAAAATTAGACCATTTACTAGAGAGCTTAGATATTATTTTAATGGTCATACCAGTATTAATGCTAGTGGAGATTTTTTGGTATTTAATATTAAAGAACTTATGAATAGTGATGCTAATATTAGAAATGCTTTATTATTTAATGTTTTAAAGTATGCATGGGGTTTATGTCTTAATCCTAATGTTAATACTGTTTTATCTGTAGATGAGGCTCATGTTCTTCTTAGTGCTAAGAATACTTTAGGTGCTGAATTTTTAGCACAGGTTCAGAGAAGGGCGCGTAAATATAATACTGGTACAATTATTATTACACAACAACCTAGTGATTTTGTTGGACAAGATATTATTGTACATGGTAAAGCTATATTTGATAATTCATCTTATTATTTAATAATGGGACTTAGAAAACAATCTGTTGATGATTTATCTATGCTTATTGATTTAAATGATAATGAGAGAGAAAGTATTAAGAGATACAATCAAGGAGATGCTCTATTTGTTTGTGGTAGTAGAAGAATGCAGATTAATGTAATAGTTAGTGAAGAAGAATTAGAATCATTTGGTTCTGGAGGAGGATTTTAATTTTTTAGTAATTTTGTTGTAAGGAGGTAGAAGATTATGGCCAATAATGTTAATAATAATGAAAATGTTAACAATAATGTTTCTGATGATAATAATTCAGTTGAAGCTAATTCTTCCCCTTCTTCTAACATGAATGTTAGTAATAATAGTGGTGCTAAAAATAATAGTTTTCTGAATAGAATGGGATTATTTGGAAATAGAAGAAATGGTTATAGTAGTGGTATTGGTAATATTTTTGGAAGAAATAAGAAAAATTCTTCTCCTATGAGAAATGGGAGCAATAGTTATCAAAATAGGATTGCTCAAAATAGGGAAAGACTTAATAGAGCCAGGGCTGAGAGAAATAATCCATATAAGAGAAATACTGGCAATAAAAATAATAATGGAACAGATAATAATAAATCTGGTGCTACTGGAAGTACTACAAATAATACTAAAGAAAAAGGAATTCTTGATAAGGCAAAAGATAATCTTAATGTATTAGGTGCTGGAGCTTCTTTAGCTGGTAGTCATGTCGATAATCTAAAAAATAAAGCTTCTACAGCTAGACATCCGTTAAAAGCTGCTAAAAGGGTTGTTGCTAATAAGATAAAGATGACAATTATGACATGGATTTCAGGTATTGCAATCGGTTGTGCACCTTATCTTTTAGGTATATTTGTTGCTATTATAGTTGTTTTATTTGTACTTGGCCTTTTAGGAGATAATTCTGGTGGCAATATGCTATCACAATCTGGTGTCTGTTCATATAGTGTTGATGGTAAAAATGTTAGTGATGTTAAGGTTAGATTGCTTAATTGTGAAGGCTATACGCCTGTTGAAGGCGAAGAATTATTAGATTTTGAAACCTATATTACAGGTGTTGTTTATCAGGAAACTGGTGATAGCTCATATGAGGCATTAAAAGCACAAGCAGTAGCTGCTAGAAGTTATGCATTAAAGCGTGCTGGAATTATGGGCGGTGGATATGGCGTTACTTTAGAAGAAGAAGATGGCCAGTGGATTTTATCACTTAGAAGTTGTACTAATGATCAAGTTTTTTGTCATCCTGATAAAGGTTGCTGGTCAAATCGAAGAGGCGGCCAGACAAGTAATAGTAATCCAGGTGATTGGCCTAATTGTACTGTGCATTCTGGGGAAGACACTTCTAAAACTTGGCATAGAGGACCTCTTGATGCTGATAGTGATGTTAGAAAGGCAGTTGAAGAGACTAGAGGTGAAGTTTTAGTTGATGACGATGGAAAAATAGTTAATACTGATTTCTTAGATACTAATCAGCAATATTGGGATAGCTTAGCAGAGCAAGGTAAAGATTATCTAGAGATTTTAGTAGCTGATTATGGGGATCAAGGTGCTGCTAGAACTACTAGTAATTGTACTGCTAGTTCGTCAACTATAAATGATGCAGATATAAATACACTTATTAATTTAAGTCAGGAAGAAGCTTGGGAGCAATTGATTGGTAAGAGCACTAGCGATTCTCATCCTAGCATTAGTAAGTCTGAAATGGATGCAAGGGTTACAGAAATTACTGTTCCTATAAGAACTTGGAAGAGTGGTTCGGGACACAATCCACGGACCGATACTGAAAGAAAAGATAAAACTATTACTGTTAATAAAGCTATGGCTAGTTTATGGCAAGCGTTTTTTACGGATGTTTATAATGAAGCACCTGATTTTGTAATTAATAATGATTTGTATTGTTACAGTTATAGAAGTGTTACTGGGGGCGGATCTTTATCGGCACATGCTTATGGAGTTGCCTGTGACATTAATGCTAGTGTTTCTGGTAATGGTTATGGTGATACCTCCTATAGTAAATCAAAGTGGGAATCTTTACCTGAGACAAGATCTAAATATCAAGTTGTTTATAAGGGATCTAAAGTAGTGGAAATTGCTCACAAATATACCCTAATAAACGGTAGTGATTGGAAAAATCCACATGACGCAATGCATTTTAGTTTCATTAGAGATACAAGTAGATCATTTGCTCAAAGTTGTCAAGGTAAAATATCTTGTTCTTCTTAAAATGTTGAGGTGATATTATGAATAAGACTGATTTTAAAACTTTAATTGTTATATTAGTAGTATTACTTGCTTTTTTATTAGTAGTTTTTGTTATCTATAATTTTACAGAAAAAGAAAAACAAGATATGTCTGGTAGTTTTATTGTTGATGGTAATAGATTCTTTGAATATAATGGTACTAAATGGAGTGATCTTGGTTCAATCGATAGTATTATTATGAATAAATTTAAAATTTATTCTAATAATACTTATGTTGGTAACTATTCTGTATCTGAAAATAATGGTAAATATTATTTCTTTGATGATGAGTATGAAAGTCATGATGTTACTTCACCTTTTATTGCTATTAGTGAAGATAGTGAAGTAAGTGTAATAGATTATAAAATGGCTGATTTTAGTAGTAGTGATTATAATAAAGCCTCAGAATATTTAAGAAGTATTGATATTGATTATAATGGAGAATATAATGTTAGTGATAAATATATAGTTGATTTAAATAATGATAATAAGTCTGATTACATTTATGTTTTATCTAATCAACTATATAGTGATGATGTTTTTTATGTTGTTTTTGCTAATATTGGTAATGATTATATTACTATTAACAAACAAATTAATGTTAATGAAATAGAAAAATATACTTTAGGTTGGGTACTTAATATATCTAATGATAAATTAAATGATATAATTTTGAGAAAAGAAGTTATGGAATTTTATGATTATTATTTATATAGATATTTTAAAAATCAAGAGTATCAAAGAATTTTACCTAATGAATAATATTAATTTATATATATTACACTATAATGTTAATTTATCTTAAGATATTTTAGCTATAGTGTTTTTTTATAAGTAATTAATATTTTATGTCTATTAATAAAAGTTAAATAACTATTTTTTTCTTTAGGGGAAAATACGCACATTATTTAAAAATAACCATAAAATAATGTGAATAGAATAAAAAAGGGGGGATGCTAATTGGCTAATTATGGATCTTCTGCAGCTATTGTTCTAGTATTATTTATTTTACTTATAATTATACTAGGTGCATGGATATAATTTATTAGGAGGTGACTATTATGACAACTAATTCTTGTAATTCTACTTGTAATACAGCTCCAAATAATTGTGGAACTGGTAATGGATTTTTAATTATTGTAGTATTGTATATTTTACTTGCAATTATTTTGGGCTCTTGCTTCTTTTAATTGTTTGAGGTAACTTGTGTTATCTCATTTTTCTTTTTTTATTTTTTCTGATTATTGCTTGATGTAAATACCATGTAAATTATCTTGAAAAACGCTTTTAATATATGCTATAATTATTTTGTAAATATAAGTGAGGATAAGTGATAACATGGTGAAAAAAACGAATCAATATGATGAAAATTCAATAAAAATATTAGAAGGATTAGAAGCTGTTAGAAAAAGACCAGGTATGTATATTGGATCTACTGACAAGAGAGGACTACATCATTTAGTATGGGAAATTGTTGATAATGGCGTAGATGAGGCTCTAAATGGATATGGCAATCATCTAAAGATTGTAATGCATAAAGATGGTTCTATTAGTGTAACAGATTGTGGTAGAGGAATACCTACTGGTATGCATTCTTCTGGTAAGAGCACCCCAGAGGTAATATATACAGTTCTACATGCTGGTGGCAAATTTTCTGAGGGTGGTTATAAAGTAAGTGGAGGACTACACGGTGTAGGTGCCTCTGTAGTTAATGCATTATCTAGTTGGATGGAAGTTATTACTAGATATAATGGTTATGAATATTTTATTAGTTTTAAAGATGGAGGACATGTAGATAAACCACTAAAAAAACTCGGACCAACTAATAAAACAGGAACTACAGTAAGATTTATGCCAGATAGTGAAATTTTTTCTACTACCTCTTTTAATTTCTCTACAATATGTGAAAGAATGCAAGAGTGTGCTTTTTTAGTTAATGGTCTTGCTATTGAAATTATTGATGAAATATCTGATAAAAGTGAAAAATATTTATATCATAATGGTCTTGAATCTTTTTGTGAATATTTAAATGAAGGAAAGACAGCTCTTCATAAAGTTTGTTGCTTTGACGCTAGTAGGGAAGGAGTTAATGTTTCAGTTGCATTTCAGTATACAGATAGTTATTCTGAAAATATCGTTTCTTTTGTTAATAACGTTAAAACCACTGATGGAGGTACACATGAAGTTGGATTTAAAACTGCCATTACAAAAGTTTTAAATGATTACGCTAAAGAAAATAATTTTATTAAAGCACGTGAAAAATCTTTTGAAGGAAGTGATGTTAGAGAAGGATTAACTGCTATTATAAGTGTTCAGATACCTGAGGCTATATTACAATTTGAAGGCCAAACTAAATCTAAATTAGGAACCCCAATTGCAAGAAGTATTGTTGAGAATATAACTAGTGAAAAATTAAAATTTTTTCTAGAAGAAAATAAGAGTGTTGCTACCTTAATTGTTAATAAAGCCTTAAAAGGAAAAGAAGCTAGGGAAGCTGCTAGAAAAGCAAGAGAAGAAAGTAGAAAAGGTAAGGATAGCAAGAAACTAGAAAAAATTTTAAGTGGTAAATTAACACCAGCCCAAACTAAAGATAAGAGTATTAAAGAATTATTTATAGTAGAAGGTGATTCAGCAGGAGGTTCTGCTAAACAAGGAAGGAATCGTAAAACACAAGCTATTTTACCTCTAAGAGGTAAAGTTATTAATACAGAGAAAGCAAAACTAGAGGATATATTTAAGAATGAAGAAATTAATACTTTAATTCATACTATTGGTGCTGGCTATGGCAGTAATTTTAATGTTAAAGATATAAATTATAATAAAGTTATTATTATGACAGATGCTGATGATGATGGGGCTCATATTCAATGCTTGTTACTAACTTTTTTCTACAGGTATATGAAACCACTAATTGAAGAAGGCCATCTTTATATTGCAATGCCACCTTTATATAGAATATTAATAGGAAATAAAGAAATTTATGCTTGGTCAAACGAAGAATTAAGAGAAATTACTAATGGTAAATCTAATTATAAAGTTTCTAGGTACAAAGGATTAGGTGAGATGAATGCTTCTCAACTATGGGAAACTACAATGGATCCAGATAGAAGAAGTTTAATAAAAGTTAGTATTGATGATGTTGCCCTAGCCGAAAAAAGAGTATCTGTATTAATGGGAGATTCTGTAGAACCTAGAAAAAATTGGATAAATGAGAATGTTGTATTTTCTTTAGAAGATGATTATAAAATTTAAAAGAAATAGAATTAATCTTTCATAGATTATTCTATTTCTTTTAAATAAACAAATTATTTTTAATTAATATTTAACTAAGTTATATTTTATTACTAAATATAGTACATATAGTGTCTAGTAAGTAAAAAAATAAAACATTCACTTAAAATGTGACATAATTATTAGTAATTTATTTTTATACTATTATTGGTGATAATATGAGTATATATATTGATATGGTCTTACTCCTTAATTTTGGATTTGATCTTTTACTTCTTTTTAGCGTAGGAATTATTTTAAGAAGACAAAGCAGCCTTATACGGTTAGTAATAGGTGCTCTTATAGGAAGTATTACTATATTTTCTATGTTTATTAGTATGAGTAGTTTTCTTCTATTTATTTTAAAAATTTTCATTTCTTTAGTTATGGTTATTTTTACTTTTGGTTATAGAGATATTAGATATACATTAAAGAATATGTTTTATTTATATACTTCTTCTATTATTTTAGGCGGTTTTTTATATTTTCTTAATCTACAGTTTTCTTATAAAAATGCTGGATTAGTATTTTATTTTGATGGTTTATCTGTTAATTTTATAGTTATGATTATTATGAGTCCTATTATTATTTTTGCTTATATTAAACAAGGATTAGAACTTAAGAATAATTACTCTAATTATTATTCTATCGATATATATCTGAAAAGTGGCAAAGTAATAGAAGCTACAGCTTTTTTGGATACCGGTAATAAGCTTATTGATCCCTATAAGAGGAGACCTATAATTTTATTAAATAAGAAATTGTTATCACCATCTTATCTAGATGATAATATTTTATTAGTACCTTACGATAGCTTAAATAACCATGGCTTACTTAAGTGCATAATTCCTGATAAAGTATTTATTCAGGGAATAGGTTTCCGAACTGATTTTTTGGTTGGAATATCTAATGATGTAATAAAGATGGATGGTATTGATTGTATTCTACATGGTAAGTTGATAGAAAGGAATAGCTAATGAAAAGAATAATTAAATTAATTTTAAGTATTTTAAGAAAACATAATTATATATTTTATTTAGGAAGTACGGATATTTTACCCCCTCCTCTTGATAAGGCAGAGGAACTAGAATATGTTAAGAAGGCTCAGAATGGTGATATGGATGCTCGCAATAAATTAATTGAGCATAATTTACGATTGGTGGTATTTCTAGCTAAGAAGTATGAGAATACAAAGATAGATTTGGAAGATTTAGTATCTATTGGTACAATTGGTTTAATAAAAGGAGTTAATACATATAAGCTAGGTAAGAATATTAAACTTGCAACCTATGCTTCGCGTTGTATTGATAATGAAATTCTTATGTATCTTAGAAAGACTAAGAAAAAAAGAAGTGAGATTAGTTTTGAGGATAGTCTTAGCTTTGATGCTGATGGCAATGAACTCCATTTAGAAGATGTATTAGGTACTGACTTTGATATTGTTACTAAAGGGCTTGAGGAGAAATTTGATAGGTCTATTTTATATCAAGAGGTTGCTAAGTTAAAAGGGAGAGACAAAGATATTATTGAGTATAGGTATGGCTTAAATGGAAAAAAAGAGATGACCCAAAAGGAAGTTGCTAGTCTTATGGGTATCTCTCAATCTTATATATCTCGGATTGAAAAAAAAGTAATAAAAAAATTAAGTAATATTATTAAAATTTAATTTATTTAATCATTTCTATTTATAATTACTCTTAAGAGGAATCATTCTAAAGGCATATTTTTAAGAATATAAATATGCTAAAATAGAAATGGGAGGTTTTAATGAGTGACGTAAGAGGAATTATTGAACAGAAAAATTATGGAAAAGTAGAAATTAAGTTAAGTTCCATAATGGACAAAAATAATATTTCTATATATAAGATGACTCAACTTACAGGATTAAAATATAGCACTATTAAGTCTTACTACACTAACAGCCCTATTTCTAGAGTAGATTTAGACGTAATATCAAAGTTGTGCTATGTATTAAACTGTAAGATTGAGGATATATTAGAGTATTGTTGTCCTGATAGTTAGTTCAATATAAATACCCGTTTGGGTATTTTTTTCCTCTTACATGTATATTGTATCACAAAAATAGATAAAATTATGTAACCGATTCTACTACATTTTATCTTTTTTTCTTTTATATGTAATTAATTTGTAAAAATTAGTTTAACATAAACAATATTATATAAAAAAATTAACATCTTTTAAATAATTTTATTAATTATAATATTTAAAAAAATCTTTAAAAGTATTAAAAATAAAGAAATATAACTTGCTATATTTTATATTTATGATACAATAAATATCCAATGAGAAAGAAGGGATCAAATAATGGTTGAAACTAATTTGCCAGTACTTTTACTTAAGAATATTATTTTGTTTCCGTATAGTGAAATTAGAGTAGAGTTTAATAGATCTCGTGATAAATTAGTTTTAGCTAATGCTATAAAGTATAATGATAGTCATATTTTACTTGTTAATTTATATGATCCTTTGGAGGAGAATCCTAGTATTAAAGATTTACCTTCTATTGGAGTTATGGGACGAATTAAGTCTAAAATTGAACTTGCTAATGGTGCTGTTAGGGTTGTTATTGCAGGTTTGTCTAGGGTTGAGGTGCTTAATTATTTAGAAAGCGATTATGGATATTATGACTCGTTTGTTATACCTGTTAAAGATTTTTACGATAATAATATCGAAAGTGAGGCATTAAGAAGAATTTTATTTAAAAATCTTAATGACTATATAGATTCATCTTCTTTAATGTCTAATAGTGTTTTAGGCAAAATTAGTGGCTCTTCTAATATATCTAAACTTACCGATATAGTAGTATCAGAGATTCCTATTAATTATGATAATAAGTTAAAGTATTTGAATGAAATTAACCCAATTACTAGAATTAAATTACTTATAGAAGAATTAAAAAAAGAAATAGAAACCGTTAATTTAGAAAACGAGATAGAGCTTAGTTTAAAAGAAAAAATTGATTCTTCACAACGAGAGTATTTACTTAGAGAAAAAATTAGGATTATGAAAGAGGAATTAGGAGAGTCTACTATAAAGGAAAGTGAAATTGATAACTTATATAAAATGATAGAAAAAAAGAATCTTCCAGATAACATTAAAAATAGATTATCTGATGAGGTTAGAAGATATAGTTTAGCATCTCAAACTTCTCAAGAAGTATCTATTATTAGATCTTATATAGATTGGCTTCTATCTTTGCCATGGCTTGAGAAACAACGTGATAATTATAAAATTAAAGATGTTATGGAAATACTTAATGAGACACATTATGGTTTAGATGATGTTAAAGCTAGAATTAGAGAATATGTTGCTGTTATTGGACATACTAATAATATTAATAGTCCTATTATATGCCTTATTGGTCCACCTGGTGTAGGTAAGACTACTTTAGCAAGATCTATTGCTAAATCATTATCACGTAAGTTTGTTAAAATAAGTGTTGGTGGTATTTCTGATGAGGCTGAGATTATAGGACATAGAAGAACTTATTTAGGTGCTAGTCCTGGTAAGATAATTCAAGGTATGAAAAAAGCAGGTGTTAACAATCCCGTATTTTTAATAGATGAGATTGATAAACTTACTAAAGATTATCATGGAGATCCAGCATCTGCCCTTTTAGAGGCCTTAGATAAAGAACAGAATAGTCATTTTTGTGATAATTACATTGAAGAAGAATTTGATTTATCTAATGTTTTATTTATATTAACAGCAAACGATGTATCTTTAATCCCTAGTGCATTAAAAGATAGATTAGAAATTATTGAACTTTCCAGTTATACCAATTATGATAAGTTAGAAATATGCAAAAAATATTTAATTCCTAAGTTGTTTAAGGAGTATAAAATAAGAGATTATAATATTAGTATTAGTGATGGTGCTATTAATAAAATAATTACTGATTATACAAAAGAAGCTGGTGCACGTGAATTGTCTAGAAAAATCGAACAAATATGTAGAAAAGTAATTGTTGATAATATTTATAATACTATTATTAAAGTTAATAACTTACAAGATTTTTTAGGACCTATTAAGTATTACCATCAGAAAAACGATAGCTACAATAGTAGTGGAATTGTTAATGCTCTTGCTTATACTACTTATGGCGGTGAGATTCTAAAAATATCAGCTTCTATGTATCAAGGAAATGGTAATATTAAGATAACTGGTTCAGTTGGTAAAGTTATGGAAGAGTCTGTTATGGTTGCATTTAGTTATATAAAAAGTAATGCTAAAAATTTTTCAATTGATTTTAATAAATTCATTAATAATGATTTTCATATTCATATAGAAGAAGGGGCCACACCTAAAGATGGACCTAGTGCTGGTATTAGTATTACTACTACTATAATTAGTTTACTAAAAGGTAAAGTTATTACTAATGATGTTAGTATGACAGGAGAGATGACTTTAAGAGGAAAGATACTACCTATTGGAGGACTTAAAGAAAAATTAATAGCAGCTTCTGTTAATAATATAAAAAAAGTTTTTATTCCAGTAGAGAATAAAGTCGATTTAGATAGTATACCACTTATATTGAAGAAAAAGTTAGAAATTATTTTAGTAAGAGATTATTTAGATATTTATTATTATTTATTTAATAGTAATGATTAAGTAGTCTTTTTTATTTTTGTGTGCTATAATTAAAACAACTGATATATTGATAGGAGGAATTATGAATTTTCAGAAAAATGAGGATTTAACCTGTGTATTTGATAAAAGATGGCGAGCTAATCATGGAAATAATGAGAAAGTGCAAGAGGCAAAGGCTAATTTTAATTTTAAAATGTTTGGTATTAAGGATAAGAATATAATAAAAAAAGAGATAAGAGAGGCTAATTCTGTCAGAGGACAAGTTAATAATCTTAATCAAAAAATAGATGCTATGAAGAGATTTAATAGAAATAATTTTAGGTGATGGTATGGAAGATTTGTATAAGTATGAAAGGGAACTTAATAGAAAAGGTATAGAAATAATTGGAGGTGTAGATGAGGTAGGCCGTGGTCCTTTAATAGGTAGTGTTGTTACTGCTTGTGTTGTTTTGCCTAAAAACTTTAGATTAGAAGGACTTACTGATTCTAAAAAACTTAGTGAAAAAAAGAGAAATAAATTTTATGATGTAATAATGAATTCTGCTTTAGCAGTTGGAATAGGAGAATGTAGTGAAAGTGAGATTGATAAGTACAACATATATGAGGCTACTAAAATTGCTATGAAAAGAGCAATCAATAATGCTAGTAAAAAGATAAAAATAGAACATGTATTAATTGATGCTATGCCATTAGATTTCGATATTCCTACCACTTCTATAATAAAGGGAGATGCTAAGAGTATATCTATTGCAGCAGCATCTGTAATTGCTAAAGTTACTCGTGACAGAATGATGTATGAATTGGATAAAAAATATCCTATGTATGATTTAGCAAATAATAAAGGGTACCCTACTAAAAAGCATATAGAGGCTATAGAAAAGTATGGTATTACTAAATACCATAGACTTAGTTATAAGCCAGTTATGTTATATAAAGATAAAATTTGTAAGTAAGAAAGAGATGTATTATGGATAATTATGAAGAAAAAATAAAAGAAAATATTAAGAGAAATAAGAAGTTTATTAAGGAATTTAAAAAATGGTTAAGGGGTAAAAATTTATCAGATAAGACAATTAAAAAGCATGTTAGTAATGTTGAATTTTATTTGGATGATTTTCTTAATTATTATGATATTACTAAAATGGAAGATGGTTGTTCAATGATAGATGATTTTCTTGGGGATTGGTTTATTAGAAAGTGTATGTGGTCATCTAAGACATCAATTAAAGAGAATGCTGCTAGTATAAAAAAGTTTTATCAGTGTATGAATGAATTAGGTTATGTTAGTTATGATAGTTATAATAATTTGTGCTTTATAATAAAAGAACATATGAAATATTGGTTAGAAGAGATGGATATATATGAAAATGATGATGATTATTACTTTGATTAATATATTAGCTTTTGGTAAATAATAGCCAGTATTTCATAATTTTTTTAATAGTAGATAATTTTTATAATTCATATATATCTTCTTTTTAACATAATTACTGTATAAAGATAATAAGAGAAAGTAGGAGATAGTTAGTGAAGAAAATGTTTGGTTACGCGAAAGTTAATTCGGGGGGGGGTCAAATACT
>CALVPO010000027.1 GCA_944351345.1 uncultured Bacilli bacterium
TTCCCTAAAAAAGTATTAACTATTTAGTTAATATTTTTTTAAAAATAAATATTTATGATATAATTGAGAATAAGAGGAGGTAACAATGAAAAAGATTTATTTTATACTATTATTAGTACTTAGTTTTACTATTAATATGGCTAAAGTTAATGCTCAAAGTGTTACAAATGGTACATATATAATCAAGAGTACTGCTGATAATAATGTTGTTTTTGATGCTACTGGTGGTTTTTATGATAATGGTACAAATATACAAGTACATACATTAAATAATACCACTGCTCAAAAATGGATAGTTAAATCTCAACAAGATGGTTATTATACTATAGCTAGTGCCTTAAATGAAAACCAAGTTATTGACATATATAATGCTACAATTGCAAATAAAACTAAAATCCAATTATGGAAGAACAACAACACAGATGCTCAAAAATGGCAAATTGTTCATACTGGTAAAAGTGCTTTTGAAATTAGGTCTAAAATAAATAATAACTACTGTCTTGATTTGACTGATGGATATACTACTAGTGATACTAAAATTCAATTATATAAATGTAATAGTACCGTAGCTCAAAAGTTTAAATTTGTTGAATTAATAGATTCTAAGCAAACAGTAGAAGATGGCACTTATACTATTAATAGTATAATTAATGAAAATCAAGTTATTGATGTTGCTGATGGTAAAACTGATAACAGAACAAATATTCAATTATGGAATAATAATAATACTTCTGCTCAAAAATGGAATATAAAATATTTGAGTGATGGATATTATTCTATAACAAGTAAATTAAATAATAATAAATGTTTAGACGTTAGTGATGGTATATTTCTTAGTGGAAGTAATGTACAATTATATAATTGTAATAATACAGATGCTCAAAAGTGGATTATAAGAGATTTAGGCAATGGAACTTATAATATTCTAACAAAACAAGACGCCCTATCCTTGGATTTAGCTAATGGTAGTATTTCAAATAAAACTAATGTACAAATATATTATAATAATGGAAGTAATGCTCAAAAGTTTAAACTAAAAAAATTAGATGAAGGTACATTAGATAGTGGTGTTTATACTATTTCCTCCCGTTTAGATAATACTAAAGTTTTAGATGTCTATAATGGTAATAGCGATGGTAATACAAATATTCAATTATGGGGAAACAATAATACTAATGCTCAAAAATGGTACATAACTAAGGGAGATGATGGATATTACACAATTCGATCTGGTTTAAATTCATCTTTATATATGGCGAATGCTTCCAATGTGTCTGGAGCAAATATTTTAACTTCTACTAAAGAGACAAAATGGATTATAGATTATATAGATAATAATAAATTCTATATTATTTCTAAAGATACTGGACTATATTTAAATGTAAATAACTCTAGTACTGCTAATGGAACTAAAATTAATTTATTTACCAAAAATGAAAGTAATGCTCAAAAATTTAGTTTTGTATCTACTAAAATAGATGAAAACTCTAAGACTTTTTCTGATGGATATTATACAATTAATAGTAAATTAGATAGTAATAAAGTTATAGATGTAAATAATGGTTCTAAAAATAATGGTACTAACATTCAACTTTACTCTTCTAATAACTCTAACGCTCAAATATGGTATTTAAAACACACTGGTAATGGATACTATGGTATAACAAGTGCTATGAACCCTAACACTTCTTTAGAATTAGCAAACGGTTATACTACTAATGGCACTAACATTCAACTTTATAAATCTAATAATAGTGATGCCCAATTTTGGAAATTAAAAGATGATGGTAATGGAAATATCTCAATAGTTTCAAAGAAAGCTAATATATGTGTTACAGTAGCTAATAGTTCAACTGCAAATAAGACTAATATTCAGGCTAATACTTGTAATAATCAGAATAATCAAAAATTTAATTTAGTAAAATATACTAATAAGAAAAATTACACTGGTATTGATGTATCTCAATATCAAGGTAATGTTGATTGGGCTAAAGTAGCTGCATCTAATATTGGATTTGTTATATTAAGAGCTGGCTATGGTGATAACTGGACTAGCCAAGATGATACTAAATTTGTAAGAAACGTTCAAGAATTAGAGAAATATAATATTCCTTATGGAGTTTATTTATATTCTTATGCTATTAATGTTAATGGTTCTACTAGTTTAAATGCTGATTCAGAGTCTGCTACTAGTGAGGCTGAACATGTTTTAAGATTATTAAGATCTGTTAGTTATAAACCTAATTTAAAAACATCTGTATATTTAGATATGGAAGACTCTTATACATTAAAAGCCGGGAAAAATGGATTAACTAATATTGCTAATAAGTTTTGTTCTATTATAGAATCTAATGGATACGGATGTGGTATTTACGCTAATACTTCATGGCTTAATAATAATTTAAATACGAAAAATATTGCTAATAATTATGATATATGGGTAGCAGAATGGCCTTATGGCTCTAAACCATCACCAAGTTATAATACTGCATTTACATTAAAACCTAGTTATAAATTGACTGACTATAGATTATGGCAATTTTCTAGTCATGGCAGTATTTCTGGTATATCTGGTAATGTTGATGTTGATATTGGATATAATATTTTTGATTAATAAAAAGAAGCTATTAGAAATTAAGTTCCTATGTAGCTTCTTTTTTAATTTAATTTTTCTTTTATTTTATTAGCGATATCATTGGCATATTTTTCAATAACTTTAGTGTCAGCTCCTTCTATCATTACTCTAATTAGAGCTTCTGTTCCTGATGGCCTAACTAATACTCTTCCTTCTTGAGCTAAAATATTACTAACTCTTTTTATTTCTTCGTTTATGTCGTCATCATTATAAATTTCGTTTTTCTTAGAATTATCTACTTCTACATTAATTAATACTTGAGGATACTTAGTCATTATGTTAGATAGTTCATTTAAACTTTTTTTCGTATATTTCATAACTTCTAATACTTTTAATGATGTTAATTCTCCATCTCCTGTATTAGCATAGTCTTTAAATATAACATGTCCAGACTGCTCTCCTCCTAAATTATATCCTTTTAATAACATTTCTTCTAGTACATATCTATCTCCTACTTTAGTTTTTTCAAAGTTTATTTTGTAATCTTGGCAAAATTTTATGAAACCTAAATTACTCATTACTGTTCCTACAACAGTATTTTTATTTAATTTATTATTATCTTTTAAATAATTAGAAGTTATTGCTAGAATATAATCACCATCAATTACATTACCTTTATTGTCTACCATGATGCACCTGTCAGCATCACCATCGTAGGCTATTCCACAATCTAAATTATTATCTAATACTTTAGATATTAAATTTTCTATGTGAGTTGAGCCACAGTTATCATTTATATTATAACCATCTGGTGTAGCATTAATAATAGTAGCATTACAGTCTAATTCGCTAAATAATCTTGGTGCTACCATTGATGCTGATCCGTTAGCACAGTCTACTATTACATTTAATCCGGCTAGATTTGTATTACAAGCCTTCTTTAAATGATTTACATAATCTCCTATTGGATCATAGCCTGTTATTAATTTACCAATATTATTATTTTGGAATTTGTATTTATCTATATTAATAATTACATCTTCTATTTCATCCTCTAGGGCATCAGGTAACTTATAGCCATCTTTATCAAATATTTTAATTCCATTATATTCACTAGGATTATGACTTGCTGATACCATAATACCTGCTAAAGCTTTGTATTTACTAACTAATAATGATACACATGGAGTTGATACTACTCCTAAATCTATTACATCAAGTCCTACTGATGTTAAACCTGCTATCAAGCTAGATGATAGCATATCACCAGATATTCTTGTGTCTTTACCAATGATCACTTTTCCTTTCTTTTTGGATTTTGTTAAGACATATGCTGTTGCTATTCCAAGCTTCATAGCAAATTCTGCTGTTAATTCTTTACCAGCAATGCCTCTTACTCCATCTGTTCCAAATAATCTTCCCATTATTTTTCCTCTTTTCTAATTATTTCTTTTTCTGATTTTACAATACTATTACTTTGGATGACTCCTCTTACTCTTGTTAAGGGATAAATATTAGTATTAGGAGAAATTATTGTTCCTGGGAATATAGTACTATTACATCCTACTTCAACATAATTTCCTATAATACCTCCCAGTTTTCTGAGACCTGTTACAATTTCTTCACCATTATTTTTTATAATTACTGAAGTTTTATCACTTTTTAAATTAGCAACAATTACCCCCGCTCCTATATGAGAGTGATAGCCCATGATAGAGTCCCCCATATAATTAAAGTGCGGTATTTGGCAATTGTCAAAAATAATTACATTTTTTAATTCACACGAGTTTCCTATGACGCAATTTTTTCCAATAACTACACTTCCTCTTATATAGGCACAGTGTCTAATTTCTGTATTATCATCTATAATGCATGGACCATCTATATGAGCTGTTGGGCTAATGGTTGCAGACTTTGATATCCATATATCATCAGATAACTTATCATACTTTGTCTTATCTAGACTATTTCCAAGTTTTATTATATATTCTTTTATTTTAGGAATTAATTCCCATACTTCGTAAGCATCTAAAAATAAATCTTTACATATTGTATGATCTATATCTAAAATTTCTTTTGTATTTATTTTCATTTAAATCGTCCTCCTAAATAAATTATACAATAAGCGAAAAAAAAAGAAAATATAAAAGACATTCTCTTTACACTTAATAAATATTAATTTTTGATATAATCACAATTACTACATTTTATTCCTGTTTTAGATTCAACTAATATACTTTTACAATTTGGGCAAAGTTCTCCTGTTGGTTTATCCCAAGTAGCAGTCTTGCATTTTGGATAATTGTTGCAACCATAAAATATTTTTCCTCGTCTAGTTTTCTTTTCTACTATTTTACCATCTTGACAATTTGGACATTTCATTATTATGACTTCTTCTTTTTTATCATCATTAGGTTTTATATATTTACATTCTGGATAATTGGAACATGCTACAAATTTTCCGTATTTGGATTGTTTTATTACTAGTGGATTACCACAATTTGGACACATTTCGCCTGTTTCTTCAGGAGGCTTTTTTTCCATTTCTTTGAAGGCTATTTCTACTTTTGGTTCAAATTCGTTATAGAATCTATCTAATAGATTATACCAAACTAATTTACCATCAGCGATTTTATCTAAATCTTCTTCCATTTCTCTAGTGTATTTGACATTAATTATATCTTTGAAAAAGGCTTGTAATCTATCTGTTATATCTATTCCTATATCTGTTGGAATAAATTTTTTGTCAGTAACTGTTACATAGGCTCTTTCTTTTAAAGTGTCTATAGTTTTAGCGTATGTTGATGGTCTACCTATTCCTAGTTCTTCCATTTCTTTAATTAGTTTTGATTCGGTATATCTTGCTGGTGGTTTTGTTTCATGTTCTGTATATTCTACTAGATTGGCTGTTATGTTTTGACCAGTAGTTAAGACTGGTAATATTTTATCTTGATTATCTTCATAGTCAGCATATACTTTTAGATATCCATCAAAGATAAGTATTTGGCCAGTAGATTTGAATTTGTAGTTATTATTTTCAAGAATTATAGTGGTAGCTTCTACTTTAGCACTCTTCATTAAAGAAGCAAGAGCTCTATAATATATCATTCTGTATAATTTATATTCATCATTAGATAAGTATTGTTTAATATCATCTGGATGTCTATTTATACTAGTAGGACGGATAGCTTCATGGGCATCTTGGACATTTTCAGTTTTTTTAGATTTTTTTACATGACCTATATAGTTATCACCATAGTTTTCTTTGATGTATCCATATGTATTTTTTATAAATTCGTCACTCATACGAACAGAATCAGTTCTCATATAAGTAATAAGTCCAACTGTTTCACTTCCTAAATTAATTCCTTCATATAATTTTTGGGCTATAGACATGGTTTTCTTTGATGTGAAGTTTAATTTAGTTGAAGCATCTTGTTGTAATGTAGAAGTAGTATATGGGAATTTACTTTTTTTCTCTTTTTCTTTTTTTATGATATTTTCAATAACAAATGATTTATCAAGCTTATTTAGGATATTTTCTGCTTCTTCTATTGATTTTATTTCTACTTTTTTATTGTTATAAGTATCTAGTTTGGCATCAAAATCGTTAAAATGAGCATCTATTTCATAATACTTTTCTATATTAAAAGCTGCTATTTCACGTTCTCTATCTACTATTAATTTTAGGGCTACACTTTGAACACGACCTGCTGATTTTCCCTCTGTTTTAGATTGCATTAGTTTACTTAACCTAAATCCTATAATTCTATCTAATATCCTTCTAGTTTCCTGGGATTTTACTAAATTATTATCAATCTTTCTAGCATGACTAAATGAGTTTAATATTACATCCTTAGTTATTTCGTTAAATACTATCCTTTTATAATTATTATCATTTAGACCTAATGTATCATATAAATGCCATGAAATAGCTTCCCCTTCTCTATCAGGGTCGGTTGCTAGATAAACAAAATCAGAATTTTTTACATCTTTTTTTAGTTCTGTTACTAATTTCTTCTTTCCTTTTATTATTTTATATTCTGGTTTAAAATGATTTTCTATATCAACTCCAAATCCAAATTTTCCTGAGGTTGTTAAATCCCTTATGTGTCCTAGTGATGATACTACTTTGTAATCATTTCCTAAATATTTTTCTATTGTTTTACTTTTGCTTGGAGACTCTACTATAACTAAATTTTTGCTCATAAACATCTGTCCTTTCACTCGTTAAATTATATACTAAATTATATACTATTTGTCAAGTAAATTTCATAATTTCCCATAATAAATTAATTTAATTTTAATTATAGTTATTATGATATTTTTATTCGATTTAGAATAAGTTATTAGTTAAAAATAATAGCCAAGAATATATGTATTTTAATCTTAGATAAAGGAACAAAATACATTGTTCCTTTAGTTATTATTTTACTTTATTTATTATAGATAAGGGGTTATTTATTAATATATTAGCGGCTACTTCTTTATTAAAATTTTTAGTAATTAATAAATATATGTCTTTTGATATAGTATTTATAGGAAAAGCTTCATAATTATGATATATATTATCTGGATGAAAATTCATATCATCTATTGATACTATTATTTTCTTAATATCAAAACCTATTTTATTTATTATATAATCAAGGTGCTTAATATATTCTTGTTCCTTTTCTTGGTAATTTAATTGTTGATAATTTGATGATAAAAATTTTCCATTAGTAAATAGGCCTATATAGCCACCCATTTTCTTTAATCTAATTAATTCTTTATCACTTAGATTTCTATCTTTATTGCACAAAGTTTTTACGTTTGAATAAGATACTATGATAATTGGATTTTTTCCAGATTGTTGTTCTTTTTCTACTACGTCTAATATATCATTAAAAGTTTTTTGATTGGCATGAGATAGGTCAATAATTATACCTAATTCTATTGCCTTTTTTATTAGTTTAATACCCAGTGGTGTTAGTCCTTCATTAGTTCTATTACCAGAGCCATATTTATTTTTAGCATTCCATACTGGTATAATACTTCTTATTCCTAGTTTATATAGTTCTTCTAATTCATCAGGTGATTTTATATAATCGCAGCCTTCTATACTATATAAAAAATTTATATTGGAAGGAATAATATTATTTTTTTTTAAAATAATATAGATACTCTATACTTTTCTTTAACATAGCAGGTACATTTTCTAACTCTTCTTTAGTTATTCCTAATTCTTCTTCCATTTTGCTTTCTGGCATAAAATAGAGGTTAATTATACCTCCTCGTATGTTATTTTGGTATATTTTTTTGCAATCATTAATTAATTTATTTATATTATTTAATTTACTATTTGGTTTTAAGTTAAAATATAGTATTGTTAGTAAATCATAGTGCATATCATACATTAGAATTTCTCCTTTTTATTATAGCCATACTCCATATATAAGTGCTAAAAGGCTTAAGATGAAACCTACAATCCAAAAAAGTTTTACTATATCTCCTTCACGCCAACCTAATCTTTCAAAATGATGGTGAATTGGGCTCATTAGAAAAACTTTTTTCCCAAATACTACTACTGAAAATATTTGAATTATTACAGATAATGTTTCTATTACAAATACTCCTCCTATTACAGCTAAAGAAAATTCATGAGATGTTACTATGGCCACTGTTGCAAGAGTTGCTCCTAAAGAAAGGCTTCCAGTATCTCCCATAAACACTTTAGCAGGTGAGGAATTAAATACTAAAAATCCCATAATGCACCCAACTAGAATAAAGCAAAAAATTCCTATATCTTGATAACCACTTATCCAATAACTTCCCCAAGATATTAGGCCGTATGCTAAAAATGATATTGCCGATAACCCTCCAGCTAAACCGTCTAGTCCATCAGTTAGGTTAACAGCATTTGATGTTCCTACTAGTAAAAATAAAATAAATACTCCATAAAACCAACTTAAATTCCATTCAAAATTAAATAATGTTATTCTAAGTACAGAATCTCCATCTCCAAAGTGTCTGAATAAAATATAGAAAACAACTGCAACAACGAATTGTAACAATAATTTTTGGACTTGTGTTAAACCTTTATTAACATTATTTTTTAAACTTATATAATCATCTAAAAAACCTATCATACCATAACTTATCATAACAAAAAGAACGATAAATAAATTTATAGAATACTCCATTTTATTCGTTAATAGTAATAAAATAACTGTTATGAGACATGGTATTATAAAAATAAAACCTCCCATAGTGGGTGTTCCTGCTTTTTTCTTATGAGTATCTACATACACGTTTATTCTTTGACCAGCCTTAATTTTTTTTAAAAAAGGAATAAGTATTACTCCAAATATAGTTGATATTATAAAACCTATCATTAAGGCAAATAATGATTTAGTTAATGTAAGCATACAATCCACTTCCCTTACTAGTAAAATTATATCATAAAATTTTTAAATAATTCTATTTATACGTTTAATTTGACATATATTTTGTAAATTTAATTATTAATTTTATTAGTAATTTAGTTTTTTAGAGTTTTACTTATTCTTCTATAAATTAATTTATATATTTCTGCTACTAATATTATTATTAGAGAAATTAAGAATATTGTTATTATTGTTGTTATGTTTAGTGATTTAATATTTAAAAATCTTGCTAATAATGGTACTTCTGTTACAATTAATTCTAGAATTATAGATCCTATAATTGTTAATATTACTAGAGGATTTGTCAATATACTTGTTTTAAAGATACTGTTTTTTTCACTTCGACAATTTAATACATGAATATTTTGAATAAATACCATTAGCATCATGACTATGCTTCTTGCTAGTAATAAATTAGTATTATTATCGATTAGATACTTCCAGGTTAGAAAAATCATTAGGGATATTGTTAGGCCATATGTTAATACTTCTATCATTAAATCTTTGTTAAAAATATTTTCTTTGGTACTTCTTGGTTTTTCACTCATTATATCATCGGTTGCTGTTTCAAATGATAGTGCTATATCTTGCAAACCATCTGTTACAACATTTATCCACAATAATTGAATTGCTATTAAAGGAATTTCGTAGCCAAAACATATTGATAGTAAATAAAATAATACTTCGGCCATACCACAAGATAGTAAAAAAAGAGTTATTTTTCTAATATTTGCATAGGCTATTCTTCCTTCTTTTATACCTGCTACTATAGAATTGAAGTTATCGTCTACTATTATCATGGAAGAGGTTTCTTTTGCAACATCTGTTCCACTTCCCATAGCTACTCCAATTGAGGCTGCTTTAATAGCTGGAGCATCATTTACTCCATCACCTGTTACTGCTACAAATTCTCCCATTCTTTTTAAAGAATTTACAATATTTAGTTTGTCTGTTGGGGTTACTCTTGAGAATACTATTTTATCTTTTATGAATTTATCAAAATAATCATTTCCCTTTTCATATGCTTCTTTTATTTCTTTTCCGGTTACTACACTATCATCACTAGTGATTAATGATAGATCTTTAGCTATTTTAGCAGCTGTTAGAGGATGATCTCCTGTTATCATTAATACTTTTATTTGAGCTTTTTGACATTCTCTAATTGCATTTTTGGCCTTGTTCCTAATTGGATCAATGAAGGCTACTTGACCTAAAAATTCTAGATTTTTAATATTTTCTTCGCTAGTATCTTCTACCTTGCCATCGCAGACAGCTATTACTCTATAACCTTCCTTGGATAAGTCTTCGTTTTGTTTTATATATGTATCTTTTTTTTGAGAAAATGACATTACTTTTTCTATAGCACCTTTTACTGTACAACGTAATTTTCCATCTTTTTTATAAAAAAGGGCTGAATATCCTTTTTCTGACTCGTAAGGGATTTTAGAAATTATTTCTATATTTGATGTAAGTTTCATTTTTTCTTTTAATACTAGAAAAGCTATGTCTATAGAATCACCGTGGTATTCATAATTATTTTCTTTTTTTATAAAATGAGCTTCATTATTATTGGCACAAAGTATTGCTATTTGTTCTACTTTTTTTGTAGACTCTTTAGTGCTGTTAATTATTGTTCCGTTAGTGTTATATCCTGTGCCTGTTATTTCAAATGTTGTGCCATTTGCTAATGTTATTTTTCTAGCGGTTTGTTCATTTACTGTTAGAGTTCCTGTTTTATCACTTGCTATTACTGTACAACTACCAAGGGATTCGACAGAATTTAATTTTTTTACAATGACATTTTTTTTACTCATTCTATTTGAAGCGATAGTAAGAGCCATTGTTAGAGCTAAACTTAAGCCCTCTGGCATTGCTGATACAGCTAATGCTACTACTGATAAAAATATAGCATTTACTTCATAACCTTTTATAAATAAGGTAGTAGCTGATATTAAAGCAACTATAATAATGGCAATACTTATTTGTTTAGAAAACTTTTCCATTCTTATTGTAAGAGGAGATTTTTCTTCTTTAGTCTCCGCTACTACTGAGGCTATTTTTCCTATTTCTGTATTTATAGATATTGCTACTACTACAGCTTTAGCTCTACCAGTCATAACACTTGTTCCAGAATAAACCATATTTTTTCTCTCAGCTAGTATTGTATCTTCAGGTAAAGTATTAGTATTTTTTGTAATAGAAATGCTCTCTCCCGTTAGAATAGACTCATCCACTTGTAAATTATAACAATCTATTAATCTAGCATCTGCTGATATTTTAGTTCCACTTTCTAATAAGAGAATATCTCCTACTACTAAGTCTTCTGCATCTATTTCTTTTTCTTTATTATCACGTATTACTTTAGCTTTTATTTTTAACATGTTTGTTAAAGCTTCTGCTGATTTTAAAGCTTTATTTTCTTGAAAAGTTCCCATTATTACATCTACTAATATAATAAAAGTTATTACTAATGCATCTAATGTCTCTCCAATAAAAAATGATATTAAGACAGTTATTACTAATATTATTTCTATTGGTGATGTAAATTGTCTTAAAAATATTTTTATAATGCTATCTCTATTTTCTTTGGGTAAAATATTTTTTCCATTTTCATTTAATCGTTTTTTGGCTTCTGTTTCTGTTAAACCAACTTGTGCTGTATTAAATTCTTTTAATATTTCATCTATTTTTTTTGTAAAATACATATTTTCTCCTTTTATATTAGTCTGTGTTAATTAATTATTTTTATTTATAATATGCTAAAAAAATGATACAAATTTATATTTTATATATCATTTATTTTTTCTTCTTGATCCAATAATTAATTAGATACCATTCAAAATATATAAATAATAATACTAGAATCCAAATTAATACAGTATTTAAAATACCACTAGAATAATTGTTTATAATACCTTCTAACGATGATGGTATATATTTAGTTATAAAACTGCTAAATTCTTTTATTCCTATAAGTGATGCTATTTTGTGAATTAATCTGAAAAAAATCTCAATTATTCCTAAAAAATAAACTACACTTTTAAAATCTTTAAAAAATAGTCCTACTACTATTATTAAAATTACTAATATTATTAACACTATATCCATTACTACACCTCTATCCTTTTGATAATTATAGCATATATTTTTTATAAATAGAAGTATTTATTTTCTATATATTACTTTTATTAATAGTTTGTTTTATTTTCCTAACATTAATCTTACAGTGCTTCCCTCTGCTATTCTACTATTACTTTTTGGTGACATTGAAATTACTTTATTTCCAGTTCCAGAGTATTCTATAGTAAAATTTTTCAATTTTTCTTTGGCTTCTTCTATATCTAATCCTACAACATTTTCTAAAGTATGATACTTAGTATCAAAATACCTGTATTCTTTTTCTAAGCCCTGAGTTGGCTTTTTAATATCTAATGCAGTTATTGAATCCTCTAGTATATTTTTGGCAATAGGAGCTGATACTGTTCCTCCATAAGCTGTTATTCCCTTTGGATTATCTATTGCTACATATACTACTACTTGAGGGTCATTAGCAGGTAAAAATCCTATAAATGAAGTTATATAGTTTCCTACCATATATACTCCGTTATTAACTTTTTGAGCTGTTCCTGTTTTACCACCTACTCTATAATTTTCAATATAGGCATTTCTTCCTGTTCCAAGTGCTACAACACTTTCTAATGCGTATCTTACTTGTTTACTTGTTTCTTCACTGATAGTATTTCTTACTTTTTCTTTTTTGTGTTCTTCTATTATGTTGCCAGTTTCAGGATCTGTTATTCTTTTTACGATATATGGTTTATATAGCGTTCCACCATTAATGGCTGCTGATACTGCTGTTATTTGTTGTATAGTTGTCTATTAAATGAAACTTTCTCCCTAAATTATCAGAAAATGTATTTATACTTTCTCCTGTTTTAATATAAATATCTAGTTTTATCTTTTTATTCTCTTCTTTATAAACATAAATTCTATCAATTAGTTCATTAAAAACATCACTGAAACACTCATCATCAGTCAAACAATTATCTAACATCTTTTTTAATTCATTAATTTTATTTTCTATATAATTTTTATCTTGCTTGTTATTTTGTAATTCATTTAATCTGTTTTGATTAGTAATTATTTCTTCATTAATTAAATCTACCTGTTTTTTATAGTCCTCTTTAGATAAATACTCCTCCATAACAAGTTCTAGTAATTTATCTTTTTTATTATGAAACATTAAAATTTTGGATTCTATATTTTTTATTTCAGACTCATTATTATTTGTTTCTAAATAATTTTTACAGTCATTTAATATATCATCAAAAATATGCTTTCTTCGTTTCAATAATTTATGAAACATATCCTTAAAAACTATATCTAATTCATACTCAAATACTCTAGGATTAGAGCAACCCTTTAAACTTTCTTTCCGGTATACTTGGCATTCCCATACTGGATTATTTTTTCGTTTACCAGCCGATGATCTATGATAAGTTAAGTTGTGATGCCCACAATAAATTTTACCTGAATAAGTATATCTATTTTGAAATACTTTTTTATTTACTGCCCTGTTTGTAAAACTATCTTGCCTTTCCTTTAATTTTTTGTTAGCTCTATCCCACAACTCTTCTGATACTATCGGTGGGACATTTTCGTTATCTTTATAAATAATCCAATCCGATTCATTTAATTTTTTCTTCTTTTTAGTACGGTAATCTAATACTTTCGTTTTATGGCCACAATAGTATCCTTTATATTTAGGGTTTTCAATAATTCTAGTTAGTATTGTTGTATCTATTCTTTTACCTTTTTTATTTTTGTAACCTAAGCTATATAAATACTTTGATACTTTAGATAAACCATCGGTGGTATTGGCATATCTATCGAAGATAATTTTAATCATTTTAGCCTCTTTTTCGTCAATAACAAGTTTTCCTTTATCTTTTACATAACCATAAATATTGGAACAACCTAACACAGCACCACTATCAATACTTCTTTTCATACCGAAAGATACTCTTTCTGATAGTTTTCGCACCTCATCTTGAGCAATCGATGACATTATTGTAAGTCTAAGTTCAGAGTCAGGTAATATGGTATTAATATTATCGTTTAAAAAATAAACACCAACACCATCTTGCAGTAACTCCTGGGTATATTTGATACTATCTAAAGTACTTCTTGAAAACCTGGATATTTCTTTCGTTAATATTAAATCGAATTTATGCTGTTTAGCATCTTCAATCATTCTTAAAAATTCTTCACGTTTATTGACTGATGTACCACTAATACCGCAATCAATATATGAACCTATAAACTGCCAGTTAGGAACTTTACTTATATAATCATTAAAGAAAGATGTTTGAGCAGATAAGGAGTGCAACTGCTCATCTTTATCGGTTGATACTCTGGCATAAAAACATACTCTTAATTTTAATTCTTGCAAGGGAATACCTTTCATAATGTTATTCCTAACGGTATATAAGTCCATAGTAACACCTCCTAAGTTAATATTTTGTAATTATCGATATTATTTATATAATCATCATCCACCTTACTTTTTTCTAATGTAAGTTTATTCATTAATTTATTAATACAAAAGTTATACATTCCATCATCCATAACATTTTTTCTTTTTAAGTATTCAAGTAGTTTAATACTTGTTTCTATTTCAACTATTCTAGATGGAATTTTATTTACCTTTTCCATATACTTTGTCCTTTCTTTTAAGTTTATTTTTATAAAAACTAAAAAAGAACTTAAGGTAATAAGTTCTACAAAAATCGAAAACTTAATACCTTATAAGGACAAAATCAGACTAAACCATTATCCGAAAATATTAAGTTTTCAAATAACAATTTAGTTTTTAAATATTTAATATTTTATAATCATTCTAGCAATTTCATAACCATCAACATTATCTGGTAATAATTCATTATGTTCTAAAATTAAAAATATTTCTGCAAGTACGTCTACCTTCTATTTAAAAGATAACTTTTCAAATAAAGGTATCACACTTTTATATTTTTTTCGATAAAGATGATGGAGTTTATATGTACGATTCCAGTATTCTTTTAATTTATCTACTAAATAATGGTAATCAATACTGCTTGGATTAAATATATCTATACAAATGCTATCATCTAATAAATCAGGGTTAGTTTCATTTAAACTATTAATCTGATCATTATCCCACAAGTTTAAAATATAACTAATAAATTTAAGTTTATTTTCCTTATCCAGTTCATTTATCTTTTCTGTTATTTTTTTAACCTCATTACTTGTATTT
>CALVPO010000028.1 GCA_944351345.1 uncultured Bacilli bacterium
CATAGATGATTCTTGATACTAATGTTAATTTTGTCTCTTAATTCTCACAGTAAATACATTTTTTTAAAAAAACGTGTTTTTTAGTTTAAAAATTTATGAAGAAGTAGAAAAAACAATTAAAATTTTAATACAAAAAAAATTAAAAATTGCAAGAAGTTTTATTAAAAGTATATGATAAAATCAATAAATTAAAAGGAATTATAAATAACAATATAGTAGATAATGATTATTTAATTGAAAAATTAAATAAAAATAGTACTAATTCTGAAATTTCTACCAGCAAAGAGATTGTCAATAAAAATAAAAAGACTGATATTAATACATATAATCATAAAACTACCACTACTAGTAGAAAAATGGTGATCAATTTAATCATAAAGATAATACTCTAACTAAAGAAAAATTACCTAAATCTTTTTATAATGATGTAACATATAATGATAATTTAAAAATACCTGTTGTTTCTTTAGGTAATTATTTTTCTGTTCCATATAATAAAAGAAAAGAATTCAATTTTGAGAAAATCAAAAAATATTAAGATACTCTCTTATACATATAAACTGCTGTATATGGATTTTGAACACTAAAAGAAGTAGCACTACAATTAGTACATCCTGTTGTATTACTAGCTATGGTTTTTTGACCACTTACTGTTATAGTAGCAGAAGAAGTTTGTCCTTGTACTGTCATATTACCAGTAGTTGGAGCATATCGTAATGTACCTCCACCAGTATCGTGCCAAATCCAATCTTTATGAGAATGACTACCACTCCAACTACTAACAGATAACGCTGGAATAGTATGATTATGACTAGGAATATTTGAAGTAGATAATTTCACAGTAGATGAACCACCAGTACTATTAACCGCATATTTAGAATTAGCACCTATCAATGTAGTTCCTTCAGAATATTTAACCCATGTACCACCAAAACGTCCTTCTACATCTTCAACAGTATCATCTATTGTACTAATATATATGCTCCCAACAGGATAAACATCATTTACTAACTCTGCCTTAATTTCATTTTTTAAATTAGTCATTCTACTATAAGTCTCATCTAGAGCATCTTGAACATTGGTAGCAGCAAGTCCACTATTGGCATTATCATAAGTAACAAGAGAAGACAGAATATTAACATCAGCTTCAACACCTAAATTTAAACATATCCCAATTCCTAAACCAATTGCAAAAGTAACCACTTTATTATTTATTTTTCTCTTACCTAATTTCATACAATCAACACACTCCTATATTTTATTATTAGTTAACGTCATTCTACAATTCAAACAAACAACAAACACTTATATTTTATTATTATTTAACAAAATAAAAAAAAAAAAAAAAAAAAAAAAGCAACTATTTTTAACTAATAAGTTACAAAAAAAATAAATTAGCTGTAAAGTTACTCTTTTATATAATATATAAAACTCAATTAAATAATATGTAAAATGCTCTTTTTATTATTGCACACACCCAAAACAATCATATATAATATAAATAGAACTATATAAAAAGGAGGTTAATATATAGTTTAGCGCCAGACCCAACAACGGGTGACGAGGTTGTAGTTTATCGAAAATTCGGCGGATGCTACAAAATAGGGATATATACAAAAAGCAAAATCAAAATTGTAACAAAAATATATCCAAAATTTAGAAAGGATTAATTTTTATGTGCGGAATCGTTGGATATATTGGTAAAAAAAATAGTTTACCTATTTTAATAAAAGGATTAAAAAGATTAGAATATAGAGGATACGACTCAGCAGGAGTCGCTTATATTAAAGATAAAAATATAAAAATTGTCAAAACAGTTGGCAAAATTAACAACTTAGACAAATTATTAAATTATAATGATGAATCTTTCATAGGAATAGGCCATACAAGATGGGCAACACACGGAAGTGTTGATACAACTAACTCACATCCCCATCAAGCAGGCTCAATTACTATAGTTCATAACGGTATTTTAGAAAATTATCAAGAACTAAAAAAAATATTAACAAACAAAGGATATACATTCAAAAGTGATACTGATACAGAAGTACTTTGTGCATACATCGACTATGAATATACAAAAACAAAAAATATACTAGATGCTCTAAACAATTGCATGAAAGTATTTGAAGGAAGTTATGCAACAGCCATAATGGTAAAAGATATACCTAATAAACTATTTGTTATGAAAAAAGATAGTCCCCTAGTAATAGGTATCGGTGAACAAGAAAATTATATAGCTTCTGACATTTCAGCTTATGCAGACGAAACATCAGCCTATATAATATTAGAAGATATGGAAATAGGTCAAATCGAAAAAGACAATATTTCTATATATAAAAATAAAAAAGAAATAAAATATAACATTGAACAAGTAGAACAAGATGCTTTTGATAGTGATAAAAATAACTATGAACACTATATGCTAAAAGAAATATCAGAACAAGAGAACCTAATGGACAAATTAAATAACATATATTTAAAAAACTTAGATAAAATCATGGATATTAGTAAATATAACAAAATACATATAATAGGTTGCGGTACTGCTTATCATGCAGGAATGATAGGCAAATACTTAATTGAAAATTACAGCGACTTTGAAGTAAACACCTATATCGCATCAGAATATAGATATCAAAAAATATTTGCAGATGATAAAACTCTAGTAATAGCAGCTAGTCAATCAGGAGAAACAGCTGACACCCTAGCATGCATAAAAAAAGTAAAAAAATATGGCTGCAAAACATTAGGTATTGTTAATGTAAAAAACAGTTCTATTGCTAGAGCAGTAGATGAAGTAATATATACAGAAGCAGGCCAAGAAGTTGCCGTAGCCTCTACTAAAGCTTACTCATCTCAAGTCTATATTTTCAGTCTATTAGCTCTTAAATTAGGAATCACAAAAGGATTAATAAACAAAAATGAAATAAATAAAGAATACGAAAAACTACCAAGCTATATTTCAAAATTAACTAACTATGACTATGAAGATATAATTAGTAAAATATGGCAAGCAAAAGACGTATTTTACCTAGGAAGAGGTATCGACTACATATCAATGCTAGAAGGATCACTAAAACTAAAAGAAATAAGTTATGTTCACAGTGAAGCCTATCAAGCAGGAGAATTAAAACATGGTACCATCTCTCTAATTGAAAAAGATACCCCAATAATAGCTTTAATAAGCGACGAAACAATAGCCTTAAAAACTATAAGTAACATCAAAGAAGTCAAAGCCAGAGGAGCTTATGTAGTATTATTAATAAAAGAAGATCTAAATATAAATATTGACAAAGAATGCTACGACAAAATAATAGAAATTAACGCAACAGACAACTTATTACAACCTATACTAAATGTAATTCCTTTACAACTAATAGCATACAACATAGCAAAAAAACGTGGCTGCGACATAGACAAACCTAGAAATCTAGCTAAAAGTGTAACTGTAGAATAACAAAATGAAGCTTACTAATTGTAGGCTTCATTTTATTTATAAACTATTTCTAAGTTTCTTCAACTCTTCAATAAACTCTGAAGTATCCTCTTGACTAACATTAACACCATCACCAGACTTACTAGCCTTTAAAAGTTCCTTATAACTAATAATAGCACTCTCTTCTTGTTCCTTTTCATAACCAGTAAGCTCCATAGTTTGAGGCTTTATTTCCTCAGATATAGCATTAGAAATACTTTCCAAATAATCACTAGTACTTATTTTACTATTATTTTTAATATTATCCCTTTTAACAAATTCATCAGCATTAAAACTAACCTTCTCAACATCTAAACTTATTGGAGAAGTAATAGAAGGACTATCATGCAAAATATTCTTAGAATAAGGTTTACTATGTTTATTACCATCTACTACTCTCTTAGTACTTTTAACCTTATCTTTTTTATCCCTATCATCAGACTTATTTATTTTTTCAACTTTATCAATACTTTTATCTTTCGCCACTCCATATGTTTTACCACTACTCTTCTCAATAGCAATATCATTAATTTTACCATCACTATCTAAAGAAATTTCTAAAGACTTATTTTGTACCTTCAAAGCATCACCATTCTTAATATCATCATTCTTTACCAAAACATTATCTGTAGATATTTTATCAATAGAAATTACATTTTCCTCATCAACCCTTTTATATTTATCAGCCAAAATCCTATCTCCTAATTTCAAATCTTCTATTTCATCCTTTAACTTCTTATTTTTACTCAATAAAAAAAGAGAAAAAAAACACATAATAATAATTATTATAATAGCTATATTATCCGTTAAACTAAAACTTAGAAACTCAAGCATCTACATCACCTCATACTGCTAAATCTTAAAATACTTGCTACATATATAGCCGCCGTCTCTACTCTCAAAACCAGTTTTCCTAAAGAAACTGAAACAAACCCCATATCATTAAGTTTTTTCTCCTCCTTAGGACTAATTCCTCCTTCAGATCCTATTACAAATATCATTTTAGCACAACTTTTATTCTTTTGTAAATACTTGTTAACTAAGTTTTCCTTATTACTAACACTACAAACACATTTTAAATCATAATCTCCATCTAATTCATCAATAGTCATAATATTAGTAACTTCAGGTATAGTATTCCTCTTTGACTGTTCAGCAGCCTCTTTACAAATAGTTCTCCATCTATCAAGCTTTCTTCCTGCTCTTTTCTCATCTAACTTAACAATACTACGTTCCATCTTAACAGGAATAATCTTCTTAACACCAAGTTCTGTCAATTTTTGTAAAATCATATCCATCTTCTGCTCTTTAACTAAAGAAATAGCAATAGTAACATCAACATCCATCTCACTATTATCATCTAACTCCCTTAGAATCAAAAAAGAATTAACATTAACATCCCCAACTTGACATATATATAATACTTTATTATATACACATTCTATTTCATCACTATCCTTCATCCTCATAACATTTTTAATGTGATGCATATCACTACTATCTAATATCAATTTATCATCTATTTTATCCTTAGCAAAATATCTCTGCATAAATAACCAACCACTTTCTAAATCTACTTTTTAACATAATCAATAGCCTTACTTCTAAATAACTTTTTTTTCAAATTTTCAGAATATTTCTGTTTATTACATTCTAGTGTTTCCAATTTATCTTCTAATTTCTTTATATCATCTTTACAATTATTTATTAAACCATCATAAAAAATAAGTACTTCATCCTCTTTTGTTTTATTTAAAACACCTTGTTCTACTAAATTCCTATATTCTTTTAATATTGAAATAAAAGCCTTTCTACTACAAGCTTTACTCCCCTCCAACAAATCAGAACCATTAAGTACTATAGGATTACCATTTTTAGAAAAATAAACATCATCATTTATTTTAATTAAATCATAAGTTGCTAACAAAACATTACTACCAATTTCTATACATGGACATTCTATAAAAATATCTCCAAAATAATTTGGAATAGAATAGAAATTAATGTTTGATAAATAAAGTTTCTTTCTAACATCTAAAATAAAACCAGCGAATCTATCCTCAAAAGACAAATTACTTAAACATAAATTCTCTATATTCCTAAACTGAATATATCCAAAAACTTCTAAATTTTTTAAACAAACATTGCCTCCAATAATTGAATTAAAATTAGCCTTACCACCATCTATCTCAATATTTTTACTAAATATATCATAATCAATAGCTCTATCACTTTTATCACTGTCAATTAAAACCCTAAAATCATCAGCACCACAAACCTTTATTTTTCTTAATCCATCAAGACCATACTTTAATACTCCTCTAAAACTACATTTATCACTTGAAATAATAGGATTAATAATTTCAATAGAACCACCATGAATAGACAATTTTTCTCCATTAAAAATACAATTTTCAAAAATAACTGCATATCCAGCTTCAAAATAAAGTGACCTATCAAAAACAACATTTTTAAAATGAACAAAATCCAAATCAGGTCCTCCAAAATAATCATAAAAACAATCCTTACTTTTTGATAATAAATCATTAATTTTTTTCATATTAAATAAATTAACATTTAACTTACCTTCCTTACCATCTCTAGTAATATAACTAATAACACCTTTATCACTATTAAACATTATATTTACTCCCTTCTATTAATTTCCCTTCTTAATATAATCATAAGCATTTTTATCAAGCAAACATTTCTCTAATTTCTTAGAATATTTATCCCTACTACATTTAATATCTTCTAGTTCAGCTCTATCCATTTCCAACTTATCTTCTGACAATTTAATACCAGCTTCAACATTACTTATTAATCTATTATAAGAACCAAGACCAGCATCTTTCTCCTTTTCTTTAACAACAACATCTTGAACCAAACCTCTATATCCTTTTAATATTGAAATCAAAGCTTTCCTACTATAAACTTTACTTCCATCCAATAAATCAGAATCATTAAGTACTATAGGATTACCATTTTTAGAAGAATAAACATCATCATTTATTTTAATACAATCATGTGCAGTTAATGTAACATCATTAATTCTTATATTTGGACAGTTTATATCAATATTCATAGAAGATAATTGCACATTATTCAAATAAAGATTATTTATAATATTCAACCATAAACCAGAACCACCTTTAAAAACAGAATTACATAAAGACAAATTTTCTACTTTTTCCAACCAAAAAGCATTAAAAACTTCTAAATTATTCAAAAATATATTTTTTCCAGCAATTGAATGACCATCAATTGAACCAAAATAAGACTTACCACCATCTATTTCAATATTTTGAGCAGATATTTTATAACTAATAGGCTTATTATCATTAACTACAACTCTAACATCATCAGCATTAGCAATATTTATTTCTTTTAACCCTCTAAGACCATTATTATTTCTAAAAATAACTGGATTAATAATTTCAACAGAACCACCATCAATAGTTAAACTGCTTTCTTTAAAAATACAATTCTCAAAAATAACTACTACATCCTTAGCATAAAAATAAGAAGATTGTTCAAAAATAACATTTTTAAAATGAACAAAACTTAAATTATTTTCAACTTCATAACAATTAAACCCCCATTTTGATAACAAATTATTAATTTTTTTCATATTAAATAAATTAACATTTAACTTACCTTCCTTACCATCTCTAGTAATATAACTAATAACACTTTTATTCATATTAAACATAATTACCTCCCAAATTTATTATAGTATAATATCATTTATTATAAAATACAATTAAGAATACACAACAGTTTACAAAAAAAGAACACTAATAGTGCTCTTCATAAACTTATTTATCTAAATATTTATTATACTTTCTAAACTCAGGAGAATTATCCAAAGTTGTTTTCTTAAGTTCTTCAAATAACTTCTTTTGATCACGAGATAACTTCTCAGGTATTACAACATTAGCAACCACGTACATATCTCCTTTTTTCTTATTAGAAACATTAGCTATTCCTTTTCCCTTTATTCTAAGTTTATCATTTGACTGTGTACCAGCAGGAATAGTCAAATTAATATTTCCATAAGGAGTAGGCACTTCTTTTTTACAGCCTAAAACAGCCTCTGTTATTGTAAGTGGTAAACTAACATAAATATCATCATCTACTCTCTCATAAAAATCATGATCCCTTACAGTAAATTCAACATATAAATCTCCATTAGAACCTCCATTACTACCTGCTTCTCCCTTACCAGCTACACGAAGCCTATTCTCACTATCGATACCAGCAGGAATATTAATTGTAATAGTCTTATTCTTCTTTACTTTTCCTTTACCTTTACATGCTGTACATTTTTTTTCAAATACAGTACCAGTACCTTTACAATAAGGACAAGTAGTCTTAGTTAGAAAAGTTCCAAATATAGTTCTTTGTTCTTGAGTAATAGTACCAGAACCTCTACACTCTGAACAAGTACTTGAATTAAAACCTCCCTTACCATCACACTCTGAACAAGTATCAATAACATCTATATTTATATCTTTTTTACACCCAAAAACAGCATCTTCAAAATCAATAGTCATTTTATATAAAACATCATTACCTTTTTGTGGACCTTTAGAACTCCTACGGGAATTAGATTGACGAAAACCTCCAAAACCTCCTAATCCACTAAATATATCATCAAATATATCTGACATATCACCAAAATCAAAATTAGAAGAAAAACCTCCCATACCAGAGCCACCAGCTCCACCACCAGAAAATGCAGCATGACCAAATTGATCATATTGTTTTCTTTTAGCAGGGTCTGACAAAACTGCATAAGCTTCTTGACACTCTTTAAACTTCTCAGCAGCATCAGGTTCCTTTGATACATCAGGATGATACTTCTTAGCCATCTTACGAAATGCCGATTTTATCTCTGAATCACTAGCATTCTTAGAAACACCTAGTACCTCATAATAATCTTTCTTGCTCATTATTTACCTCTCTTTCAACAAAATATAAAAGTAAGGAAGTTCTAGTTGCCTAGAACTTTCAAAACAATTTATTATTTTTCTTCATAATCAGCATCTACAACATTATCATCTTTTTTATCACTAGATGAATCATCATCAGAACTATTATCAGCAGATTGATTATTCTTAGCAGCTTCTTCATATACCTTAGATGCAAATGCATTAGCTTTCTCTAATAATTTATCTTTAGTAGATTTAATTTCATCAACATCTTCTTTTTCTATTGCTTTCTTAACTTTATCCATTAAATCTTCTGCTTCTTTCTTATCACTATCACTAACTTTATCTCCTAAATCTTTAATAGCTTTTTCAGTCATAAATATTACTTGTTCAGCATCATTCTTAGCATCTGCTAATTCTTTCTTTTTAGCATCTGCTTCTTTATTAGCCTCAGCTTCTTTTCTCATCTTTTCAATTTCTTCATCACTTAATGTATTTGTAGCAGTAATAGTTATAGATTGTTCTTTATTAGTACCTAAATCTTTAGCCTTAACATTAACAATACCATTAGCATCTATATCAAAAGTAACCTCAATTTGTGGAACTCCTCTTGGTGCTGGTGGTATATTAGTTAATTGGAAATTACCTAATGTCTTATTATCAGCAGCCATTGGTCTTTCACCTTGTAATACATGTATATCAACAGCAGGTTGATTATCAGCAGCAGTTGAGAACACTTGACTCTTACTAGTAGGAATTGTAGTATTTCTATCAATTAACACAGTCATAACTCCACCTAAAGTCTCAATACCAAGTGAAAGTGGTGTTACATCAAGTAATACTATATCATTAACATCCCCAGCAAGTACACCTCCCTGAATAGCAGCTCCCATAGAAACAACTTCATCTGGATTAACACCTTTAGAAGGTTCTTTACCAGTTTCTCTCTTAACCAATTCTTGTACCATTGGAATACGAGTAGAACCACCAACTAAAATAACTTTATCTATATCATTCTTAGATATACCAGCATCTTTAAGAGCCTTTCTAACAGGTTCAGTAGTTGAATCAACTAAATCAGAAATTAAAGACTCAAATTTAGCTCTTGTAACATCCATTTCAAAGTTAACTGGATTGCCTTGGGCCTGTGCAATAAATGGAAGTGAAATTTGTGTAGAAGTCATACCAGACAAATCCTTCTTAGCCTTCTCAGCAGCTTCCTTAATTCTTTGCATAGCCATAGAATCATCAGATAAATCAACACCTTCAGATTTCTTAATTTCACTAACTATATAATCAACTAATCTATTATCAAAATCATCTCCACCTAAATGATTATTACCAGATGTAGATAATACTTCAAATACACCATCACCTAATTCAAGGATAGATACATCAAATGTACCACCACCTAAATCATATACCAATATCTTTTCATTAGAATCTTGTTTATCAAGACCATAAGCTAAAGCAGCAGCTGTTGGCTCATTAATAATTCTTTCAACATCTAAACCAGCAATCTTACCAGCATTCTTAGTAGCTTGACGTTCTGCATCATTAAAATATGCAGGAACTGTAATTACAGCCTTAGTTACTTTCTCACCTAAATAAGATTCAGCAGTTTTCTTCAAATCTCCTAAAATCATAGCAGAAACTTCTTCAGGAGTATATTCTTTTCCATTAGCCTTAACTTTCTTATTAGTACCCATAAGTCTTTTTATAGAACTAATAGTATCAGGATTAACAATAGCTTGACGTTTAGCTTTTTCACCAACAATCATCTCACCATTCTTAAAAGATACAACTGATGGAGTAGTTCTTCCTCCCTCAGCATTAGCGATAACCTTAGCCTCGCCACCTTCCCATACAGATACACAACTATTAGTTGTACCTAAATCTATTCCAATTATTTTACTCATATATATCACCTTTCCTTATTTTATTATTCATTAACCTTAACCATAGCTGGTCTAATAACTTTATCCTTATACATATAACCTTTTTGTAATACCTCAAGTACTACACCAGCAGGCTTATTCTCATCATGTTCAGTAAGCACCGCATGATGATAATCTGGATCAAATTCAACTCCAAGAGCATCTATTTCCTTAACTTCAAACTTATTTAAAATATTTATAGTATTAGAATAAATAAGCTTAAATCCCTCTAAGAATCTAGAAACCTCATCAGTCAAATCATCATCATCCATCTTAATAGCTCTCTCAAAATTATCTAAAACAACTAAAAATTCTTTAATAAGATCCTCATCTTTATACTTCATCATCTTAGCTGTTTCTTCTTCCCTTCTTCTTTTATAATTTTGAAGCTCAGCTTGATTTCTAAGAAGCATTTCTTTAAAAGACGCTACCTGTTGCTGTAATTCTTCTATTTCTTTATTCTTTTTAAACAATCCCTTCTTATCTTTCTTTTTATTCTCACACTTACACTCTTTATCTGAATCATCAGAGCACTTACATTCTTTATCTAAATCATCAGAACTTTTATTCTTTTCATTATCTATATTGCATTCACTATTTTCTTCATCATTAGTAGACTCATCTTCTATTTCTTCTACCTCTTCTTTTATTTCTTCTTTTTCTTTAACCTTATTACTCATCATTTCCTCCAATATTTTCTTTTATATAATCAAGTAAACTTACTACTCTATCATATTCCATCCGTTTAGGACCAATAATAGCAATAGTACCCTCTTCACCATTATAATTATACTTAGTCTTAATAACAGATACATCACTAGATATTTCAGAATCTTCACCTATATATATATTTATACCATTATTTTCTTCTCCTTTAATACTATTAACATCGTCAAACTTAGACAATAATTCTCGCACCTTATCAATATTAGAAAATTCAGGTTGCTTTAAAAAATTATTCCTTCCAGCAAAATGAACCTCTGAACCACCACTAGAAAATTCACTAAAAGCATCATAAAAAGCATTATACAACACTTCATGTTGTTTTACATATTTTCCAATAATTGGTTTAATCTCATACTCTAATTTTTCTGAAACTTCATTAATAGGCGTTCCAACTATTAATTTATTTATAAGTTCAACAGTCTTAGTAACATCAACTAAAGAAATTGTACTAGGCAAATATAAATTTTTATGTTCAACTACACCTTTATCTGTTATAACCATAGTAAGTATCTTGTTATCATCAAGAGGTACTGCTTCAACTTTTTTTAATCTATTATCCTTAGCACTAGTCCCTAATACAACAGATGTATAATTAGTAATCTCCGACACTATTTCTATACTTTTTCTAATAGTATCACTTAAATCTAAAGAACTATTTTTAAATACTGTTTGAAGCTTAAGCATATCCTCTCCTGTCATATTCTTAGGCTGCATCAAATTATCAACATAATATTTATATCCAGCCTCACTAGGTGTTCTGCCAGAAGCAAAATGATCTTTCTCTAAAAACCCCTTCTCTTCCAAGTGAACCATTTCATTTCTAACAGTAGCACTAGAACACTTAACTACTTTACTAATCTTTGAAGAACTAACAGGAATAGCCGACTTAACATATTCATCAACAATTACCTTTAATATATTTTTCTGTCTTTCACTAAGCATCAAATCACTTCCTTAGCAATACTAATTTATGAATGCTAAATACATTATAGAACTATTTTTTAGCAATGTCAATAAATAACTGCTAATTTTTTCAAAAAATAAAAGAAAACTAAAATAAACTAGTCTTCTAAAAGTAATGTTATATTTTTATAAATTTACCAATCATCTTATCAAACTTATTACCAAACACTCTTCTTAAATTACCATTTTTATAACACAATAAACCATAAACAGCAAAACTAACTAATCCAAATAAAGCTAAAATAGGAATTTGTATAATTCTACCATCTAAACCATCAGGAACAATAATCTTTAAAAGTAATATAACTACTATAAAACATATCCAAGAAACAATATATTTAGGTAATACTCTAAAAGTACTCCTATAATTAAAACCATACTTTTTTCTCAAAACATATAAAGATATAAAAGTAGAAATAGTATAACCACAAACAGCTGCTATAACAGCACCATAACTAGCATTTAATCCTAACTTATCAACAATTAACATAAATGGTACATCCAAAACAGCATTTATTCCAAGCCCTAACAAAACTGTAAATATAACTAGTTTATATTTATTAACACCTTGCAAAGTATTTACAATTATAGTATAAAATCCACCAAACAAAGCTGTAAATACAAAAGCTCTATAAACAATTGGACCATAATAACTATTACCATAAAATAAAGTCCATATCTCATCTGACATTAAAGAGAAAAACAAAGTAAGTGGAACAATTACTAACAATACACACTGCAAAGCTTTATTAAATTTATTATTAACATCATTCATATCACCCTTAGTAAAACTTGTAACTATATTAGGAATCAAACTAGTAACCAAACCAGTAGATATAGCAAGTATTATATTATTAAGTTTTATACCCCAAGTACTATAAACTCCAACAATAGATTCAGTAACTTTAGCAGAACTATCAAGTAAATCAGACAAAGTTCTAGATAACAATATCATATCAACAGTAGTATAAAGATTATTAACTAAACTAATTAAAATAAAAGGTATAGAATACATAATTATTTTCTTTACAATCTCACGACTAGTAATCTTAACCTTATCTTCGCTTATATTCTTTGGTAACAACTTAGCTCTTTTTATTTTTATCCTTAAATATATATATGCAACAAGTCCCCCAAAAAAAGCACCTAACATTGCTACACCAACAGCATATTTCAAAGGCAAATCTAAAACTTTAATACAAGCATAACTACCAACTAAAATAACAAGTACCCTAATAACTTGCTCTATTACCTGACTAACAGAATAAGGAGTTATATACTTATATCCTTGCAAAAATCCCTTAGTAACAGATAAAAATGGTATTACTAAAATAGCAAAAGATACCATTCTAATAACAAAAGCTATATCTTGATAAGTATTTCCTCCAGTAGACGACCCTATTATTAATTTACCTATCTGAGGAGCAAAAACAAATAACAATATAAACATCAAAATAGAAATCAAAGATATCAATTTAAGAGATAACTTATACGTATCCTGAATAGCTTTCTTATAACCAAGAGCATTATATTCACTAGTTATCTTACTAATAGCAAAAGGAAACCCAGCACTAGATATTCCTAAAAACAACTGATAAATATTATAACCATAACCGTATAAAGCACCACCCTGTTCTCCTATAATAGCATTAAATGGAATAACATAAATAACTCCAATTACTTTAACTAACAAAATTCCTAAAGTTGCTACAATAGTACCTTCAATAAAACTATTTTTCTTCATAACATCACCCTCGTTATAGAAACAATTATACTATAAAACCTATATTTTAACAACCTCCAAATAAAAAGCAAGATCTCTATTTAGATCTCACTAACTTTCTTTTATAATCAAAATCATCAACCAGTCCCATTTGTCTAACTTCACTAGGTTCAATAAATTCATCATTCTCTCTATTATACATACTAGCCGTCTCTTCATCAGTATAACTAAAATTAGATTTATCATGCCTATTCATATTACTAGCTCTATCTAAACTAATAATATATTTCCTAAACGTAACATATCTAGATAATTCATCTTCAATCATACTCTCAAATTTCTCACAATCTTTTCCTTGAATCATACTATTAAAAGTAGAATTATATATCTTTATCAATCTAAAAAGTTCTTTATTATTACGAAAATACATTTCCCTATATTTATCAACATCACAAATATCAATAAAATTCATAAGATCATCAAAAACTCTTCTAAAAATAACATTATCTCTTCTTATAGCATAAGAATATCTATATTTACCATCAGCAAAATACTTAAGTTCAACATCTTCAGAACATATATTAATAATCTTATTATCAACAATAACATCATAATAAATAGGTTTCTCTCCCTTTTTAACATCATACTTTATAGCCAGTTTATTAAAACCATGTAAATCATATTTTGCCCAAATTATACGCCATAACTGTTGCAAATTCATACCAGAAGTAAAATTATCTATAGTAAATAAATTAGTCAAATCAACTCCATCTATTTTTATTTCTCTAACTCTTCTCTTAACATCATCACAATTAATCACTACCAAGCTATATTTTCCCATAATAACACCAACTCCCAAAATTTATACCTATAGTATACCACAAATTTTAAAAAATACATCAAAAAAGAAGTTATTAAATAAACTTCTTAAACAAATAACTATATATTACCACTAATTATATCTAACATATTTCTTCCAAATATAGTAACAATAGAGGCCCTATCCACATTTTTATCAACAGTAGCATCTATCTTCATAATAGTTTTCCCATCTTCAATAACATTTATCTTACCTACAACATCTCCCTTCTTAACAGGAGCACTTACATCATCAATATCAAATTCATATGTAACATTTCTTTTTGTTCCAACCTTAGTATTCAAAATATTAACATCTTCCATAGGCACAATATTAACTAATTTATCTTTACCACCATTAACCTTCTTTGTAGATAAAACCTTACTTTTAGGTAAAATTGTATCTATTTGATAAGTATTAAAACCATAATCTAACATTTTAGTAGTTTCACTATTTCTAACAGCTGATGTCGGTTCTCCCATAACAACAGTAATAAGTCTCATATTATTCTTCTTAGCAGTAGTAGTAATACAATAAAGTGCTGTCTCCGTATACCCAGTCTTTAAACCATCTACCCCACTATAATATCTTACTAATTTATTAGTATTAACAAGCCAAAAACTATTATCTGTATCTTTTCTCAAATAATCTTCATATGTCCCAGTATACTCAA
>CALVPO010000029.1 GCA_944351345.1 uncultured Bacilli bacterium
AAAAACTCATTTATAAAATAAAAAACACAGTTTCATAATAACTGTTTGCATAATATTATAGTTTCTATAACCAAGTGGTAATCCTATAGTTGCATTATCTGGTTGTTCTTTAATTAACTTTTTTATTAGCCACATTTCATCATCTGAGAAACCTACTTCTTCTAATAAATCTATTAATATTTCATGGTTAATACTAGGAAAATATTTACGAATATCACATTTCAAGAAATATACATGATATATTTATAGAAATAGAGATTAATAGATCAGACTTTAATAAAGTAAAACGTAGAAACTTTATTTATCAAAATAAAATGTATAGTATGATCCCCGAAAAAGGAGATAATCCTAAAAACTTAGATAATATTATTTTCTATCAATTAAATTTAAATACTGAAAATAAAACTGAAACTTACGGAGAACATATTATAGTACCATATGATACTACTATTAAAGAAATATATATTGATAATTACTATACTATCTTAAAATACCTTGAATTTTACCATAAGTTATATTATACTAAATCTAGAAAATTAGAAAGAGGAGAACTTTGGTTAGCAGCCCTTATGTCAAATAGTTTTTATGAATTATATGATATATTAAGTAAAATTCTCTCTCCTGATAAATTAGAACTTATGATAGAGGAGGTCAAAAGAATGAGTCTAAATGATTTTAACCTACACGCTTGGAAACAAAAAGAAATGGAAGATTTAGTAATAAGAGAAGGAAATAGGATAAGCCGTGAAGAAGGAATTGAAGAAGGTATTAAACATGGAATTGAGCAAGGTATTGAACAAGGTATTTCCCAAAATACTATAGATACAATAAAGAAAATGCTTAAAGAAAAAATTTCTTATGAACTTATCAACAAAATAACAGGTAAATCTATCAAGGAAATAAAAGAAATTGAAAAATCTATAAAAGATAAAAACAGATAAAATTTTACCTGTTTTTATCTTTTAATTATTACCATGTTTTTCCTAGTAATTTTTCGTATTCTAAATAACCACCCTCTATACTTGTAGTCTTATAACCAAACTTCCTAAGTCTATCAGCAATCTCTCTACTTTGATCTCCACTATCGCAATATAAATAATAATTATCATGTTTATTTAAATAATAACTATAATTACTTAATAAATTATAATATGGAATACTAATAGCCCCTTTTATATGTCCTAATCCATAATAATAAGAAGCTCTGATATCTACTATTATAGGGTCAGTTAATAATAATAAATTATCTATACTTATACTATTCAATATCACCACCTCTTAGTATAATATATTTACATATATAATTAGAGGAAGTGCTATACTACTAAATAGTATAAATATTTATTTTATAATTCCTAATCTTTCTTTTTCATCTTTATCTAATTCATTAACTATCTCTTTTATTATAACTCTTTCATCAAATGGATAACGTACTCCTTTTATTTCTTGGTAATCCTCATGTCCTTTACCTAATACTAAAATTATATCTCCTTCTTGAGCATTTTTAATACTATATTTTATAGCTTCTTTTCTATCAGGTATAATTTTATATACTCCCTTAGTCTTCTTCATACCAACTAATATATCTTCTATTATCTTATCATTATCCTCATACCTAGGATTATCTGCGGTTAATATACTTAAATCTGCATATTTACCTGATACTTCTCCTGTATCATATCTTCTTTGACGACTTCTATTACCACCACAACCAAACACTGTAACAATCCTCTTAGGCTTACTTTCTTTTATTGTAGCAAGTACATTCTCCATCGCAATGCCACTGTAAGCATAATCTATTAAAATATTAAACTTATTAGATATAGGTACTTTCTCTAATCTTCCCTTTACTGTTACATCCTCTAAACTTTTCTTTATAACTTCTGTTTTAAGTTTTAATAGATTTGCTATAGCAATACTAGCAAGAGCATTATACGCAGTAAAATATCCTGGTATACTAACTCTAAACTTATCTTCTACCTTACCAGTAGTCTCCATCTCTATACCAATAAAATTACTCTCAATAATATTCTTACAACTAACTAATCTATAATCAGCATCATTACTTTTACCAAAAGTATACTTACTACAAGTAGTATCCCTCATCATATAACTAGCATATTCACTATCTATATTAAATAAACCTACCCGACATTGTTTAAACAATAAACTCTTACAATACTTATAATCATCAAAATCAGGATGCTCATCTTCTCCAACATGATCAAGACTTAAATTAGTAAAAACAGCATAATCAAACATAACATTAGACCATCTCTTTAATTTTAAAGATTGACTAGATACTTCCATTACTAAATATTTTATACCATTATCTATCATCTCTCTCATATATTTAAATACATCATATGCCTCTGGAGAAGTATTCATAGTATGATAAAACTTATCTTTATAAAATACTCCCATAGTCCCTATTAAACCACAACTATCACCATTATCTTCTATTATCTTTTTTATCATACAACTAGTAGTAGTCTTACCCTTAGTTCCTGTTATAGCAATAACCGTAAGCTCTTTATCAGGATAATTAAATAACGTTCTAGATATTTTAGATAAACCTGTTCTAGTATCTTTTAACTTTATTACAGTAACACTATCGTCTACCTTAACATCTTCACTAACAAATATACACTTACATCCTAAAGAAATAGCACTATCTATATAATCATGTCCATCTACTCTAAACCCTTTTAATGCAACAAAAGGAACTTTATCACTAGCTTTTCTAGAATCATATGCAATATCATCTATCTTAATATCAATATTACCCTGCACTACTTCATATTCTACATCCTTAAGTATTTTTTCTAATTTCATAATAACCACCTCTATTTTATTTTTTACTTACTTCTTCCTTGTCCAAAAACACTATAATTTGACTTTCTTAAATTAATATTATTAATAACCATCAAATTAATTAAATCATCTTTAGTATACTCATGAAAACCATCATCTTCTTCTAAATACAAATACTTCTCTTTATCACAGTCTTGTACCAAAATTAACTTTAACATTTTTGTCTTATTATTATCTAAATCCTGAAATAAATTTAATAAATTAAAATCTTCTTTATTAAAATCATTAAAAATCATATTAATATATTTAGTCATAAATTGAATTTTCTCTATATTATTCTTCTTTATATTCATATTATAAAAATAATTTATAGTAGATATTCTATAATCAATATCTTCTTTAGTATGGTAAATATTACCATTCTTTATTTGGGTATGTCTTTTTAATCTTTTTTTAGTATTATTATTATACTTATTAACTAACTTAATAAAACCTTCTTCTTTAACATAATTCTTACCTAGTTTTTTATATACATTTTCAATAGCCATATCTAACTTATGTTGATCTTTAGCCATTATACGACTTATATCACTAAGTGATAAACAACTATATCTATTAATATAATCATCATCTATTAATCTTATATTAGAAACCTCCATACCAAATTGGGCTTTTGTCATATCTGATAATTTATTTTGATGAAAGTCTTTTTTTATTCTAAAACTAACAGGATCAGCACTAAGAGGAATATTATCTGCTATAAAATTTATATGTACATGAAAGCCATAAATTCCATATAAATCTACATCAATATTATATTTTTGTAGTATTTTATAATACATTAATGAAATTTCCCAACAAACTACTTCATTATTAGATAAATTAATAGAAGAAACATCATCTAATAATGACATATCTTCATATATAACAAATTCTCTATTATGTCTAAACTTACTAACTAATAATATATAAATAGCTATACATCTCTCCAACTCATCAGTTATATCTTTGGGTAAATTTTTATCTATATAATCATAAACTTCTTGATTAATATGTGCATAGATAAACTTCTCAGGAATCCAACTTTTTTCTTTAAACTGAAAATAGAAATCCGTCTGATATTCTTCATCTAATGCTTTATCATAAAATATTTTATTAATATTTCTAACTAAATTATCAGAAAAATACATATTATCTTTATATACATTAATCATTTTCTTTATAAATAATATATAAAAATTATTATCATAAACTTTATTAGGAATAGATTCTAAATAATTATAAGTATCTTTAACTAATTCATCTTCTTGATAATTAGATAAAAAATTATTAATTTGACTAATAATTTTCATTTCTCTTGAAGAAGATAAAAATATATCTTGGTTATTCTTTATATTCTTTATAGCCATTTCTTCTGATACATTAATTAAAATATTTTTAAAAGCAATATCTATTTTTTCTTTTGTTAATTGATTAAAAGATAAAAATTTATTTAGTAACGCTAATTTAATATGATTATCATTAGAAAAATCATAATCTTTATCTTTTAATAATTTATATAATTCTTGATAAGCCTTAACTAAATATGCTATATAATTTTTAAACATATAGTTATTCTTACTTAAAAAAGATGATGATGACTCTTGATTGTTATCATTAAACTTTTCTTTTTTAAAAGCACTTACAATATTTTGATAGTTATTATTATCATGTATAAAAAATTCTAAAATAGCAACTGGTATATTTCTAGTTTTACTATCTATAGTAACACTTATATATTCTCTATTTATAATATCAGCTAATGTTGGTTTATCTAATGGTACATAAAGTCTTTTTGCTTGTAGCAGTTCAATAACCTTATCTATTTTATCTTGATTATCTATCTTATAATTAAACATCTTAGCATTCATCTTATAAAATGCCCAAGCAATAGATTCAATAGTTATAGTCTTATTGTAATTATTAGAATTTATAAGTTCTTTTTTTAAATCATCTATCTTAACTATAAAAGGAAATTCACGAAACATCTCTATAACTATGTAATCATTAACTTTTTCTTTTAACATATCCATTATATCGCCTTCTTACGTATATTATAACAAATTTTAGACAATTTACAACTTATAAATACTATAGTATAATAAAGTTGGAGGAATAATTATGAAACTTAGAAATATTTTAAAAAATATAGATTATAAATTAATACAAGGAAGTTTAGATATAGATATTAAAGATATATCTTATAATTCAAAAAATGTTGATAAAGATTATGCTTTCGTTGCTTTAATGGGTATCGATAATGATGGACATAATTTCATTAATGATGCTATTAATAAGGGTGCTAATTGTATATTTATATGTCGAGATATAAATATAGAAAATAATTTGGTAACCATTATAAAAGTTGATAATACTAGAACTAAACTATCTTATATAAGTGCCAATTTTTTTAATAATCCTCAAGATAAACTAATAAAGATTGGTATTACTGGTACTAAAGGAAAAACTTCTACATCATGGATTATTAAAAAAATATTAGAAGAAAATGGAGAAAATGTTGGAGTTATAGGAACTTTAGGTACTTATATTAATAATCATAAATATCCTCATAAAAATACAACACCAGAATCATATCAGATTCAAAAATTTATGAATATAATGGTAAACAATAATGTTAAATACTTAATAATGGAAGCATCCAGTCAAGCTTTAAAAGTAGGAAGAATTAATAATATTGTCTTTGATTATGCTATTTTTACTAATCTATCTATAGATCATATAGGGCCTCGTGAACATCCTACTTTTGAAGATTATATTAATTCTAAAGCTCTACTTTTTAGACAATCTAAAGTTGGTATATTAAATATAGATGATAGTAAATATAATGATATGATTAAAGATGCTACTTGTAAAATATTAACTTATGGTACTAATAAGAAAAGCAATTTATGTATAAGCAATATAAAATTTATTAATGATAAAGATTTTTTAGGGACAGAATTTACATTAAATAATTCTATATATAGAGTTAGTGCACCTGGAAAATTTTCATGCTATAATGCTACTGCTGCCATATATATAGCTAGATTGTTAAATATACACGACAATGTAATCAAAAAAGGATTAAAAAACTTTTTTGTAGAAGGAAGATGTGAAATAATAAATATTAATAACAAATTTAAAATAGTAATAGACTTTGCTCATAATAAAATAAGTATGGAGAGTATTATAAAAACTATGAGAGACTTTAAAGCAAATAGAATAATAACTATATTTGGTTGTGGTGGTGGAAGAAGTTTTGAAAGAAGATATGAATTAGGTGAAGTAGCAGGAAAATTATCTGATTTGAGTATAATTACTACTGATAACCCTAGAAATGATGATATTGATAGTATTATAAGTGATATTGAAAAAGGAATAATATCCCAAAAAGGGAAATATATTATAATTAAAGATAGAAAAGAAGCTATAGAATATGCTATAGATAATGCTAATATAAATGATATAATTCTCTTATTAGGAAAAGGTCACGAAAAATATCAAGAAATAAAAGGAGTACGTTATCCCTTTGACGAAAAATCCATAATAAAATCTTATATTAATAAATAAAAGGAGCTTACTATGAAAGAAATAGATAATATTAAATATGAAAAAATAACCTATCAAAATTATCAAACCAGAATAGATAAATTATTTCAAAAAGAAAATTTATTAAAATTAGGATTAAATAAAAAAACATTAGCAAAAACAGAATATGGATATAATCTTGATTGTATTACAATAGGAAATGGAAATAACGATTTATTTATAGTAGCAGGAACTCATGGTAGTGAAATAATTAGTATAGATTTCGTAACTCAATTAATAGAAAAAATAGATAATTTAAATAATTTTGACCCTAATATATTTAAAATTTATATTATACCTATTCAAAATCCAGAAGGTTTTGATATATCTTCTAGTGTATTTAATAATATAAATATTAATAATTATGAAAAATCATCTTATGAATACTATCTAAGATATAGAACAGATAATTTAATTATTAATACTATTAAAGACTTAAATTTATTTTTAAATAATTTAATTAATAATAAAAACATAGTTAGCACTAATGAATTACTATATTATCTAAAACATTATATAAAAACTAATAAAAAAATAAAAATATTAGAATCTAATAACGCTATGCCAAAAATTAAAATATTTAATAAATTATTATTAGAATTACCTACAACAAATAGTTATAAAGAATTAAAAATAAAACTATTAAATATATGTGATATTACTATTTCTAAATTAAATCCTAATAATTTAAATGACAGTTTTTTAAAGTTATTTTTATTAGAATTAAAAAAATATTTTAACACAAAAGAATTATGGGAAACTATAGAAAATAATAACCAAATAAGATTATATCAAGAAATGTTTGCTAAATGCAAAATAAAAAATCTACAAAGTTCATTATTAGAAAAAGATATTAATAAAATATATAAATTATATAAACATCCTAACGGTAGTCAAATAGGCCATGATTCTACTGGAATAGGCATAAATTTAAATGCCAATAATAAACATAATCCTGGTATTTTATCTACTAAAACAAAAAGTATAATATGGGGATTAGGACCTAAAAGCAATATTCAAAATTATACTCCAGGTCCAATAGGTACCGCAACTTATGATCCTAATAATTTTAAATATGCTAAAGAAAATAAAGCACTATATAAATTAATAGAAAATTCATATCAAAAAGGTACATATTTAATGACACTATTATACCATGGAACTGGAGGATTAATATATTATAAGCCATACCAAGATATGATGAATGATAATACATATAATAAATATTATGACTATAATAAAACTTTAGCCAACATATATAGTAGAAAAACAAATTATACTATCTTAGAAGAGTCTGGAAAAACTGGATATGGAGATCTTTTAAGAAGAACATATCCTGGTGTACTATTAATAGAGTTGTCTAAAATGGGAGGAAATCCTATTGGTCCATATGGAGATCATAATAATATTTATATAACAATAAATGATAATTTAGCCGCTATAAATGATATATTTAAATATTTAAAAAAAGAGATAAAAGCGGAAAAAAAATATTCTAAATAATATTACTTATTTAGAATATTTTTTATATAATTCTTATTCTCTTTTAAAAGTATATCATCATCAACAAAATAAAATCCAAGTTTAATCCCAATCTTAGAAGTTACCCTTCCAACAGAAACATCATCCATCATAACACCTTTAATAGTATTATCTTTTAATAATTCATCGCAAACATATGCTATTAATCTCTCACCATATCCACACCCTCGGTATCCTTCTTCTATCCTAGCATAAGCTATATCAGTATAACCATCACTACATCTAGTAATCTCAGCACCACCTATAGGAATACCATCCTTTATAACATAATAATCAAACTTAGGTCTTGCTCTAGTTACCTTAAAATATTCAAAATCCGACATACTACCCTGTTCAATAAAATCATATTTAAGTAAAAGACAATTTCTCTTATAAATATTCTTCCAATCAACACCCTTAGCTTTAATAGAATAAAAATCAAATTTCATTCCTAATTCATAATCGGGTTTTATAATTTCAATATCATTATCCATAACTATCCCCCTAAACTAAATATACTTAATTCATGCTATTAACAAAAGCATCAAATATCTTAATAGAATCATTATCCATAAGATACTCAGGATGCCACTCCAACCCTATTACAAATTTATGCTCTGGCATCTCTACAGCCTCTATTACATTATCACTACTAAAAGCAGATATAACAAGCTCTTTCATCTCGAAATTAACATAACTATTATGCACACTATTAACTAAAATACTATCTTTACCAATAATGTCTCTTAATTTAGTATCCTTAACAATATTATTCTTATGAATATATTTATCTTCAGGACCGTGATGACTATCATTACCTAAATTATCAGTCATATCAAACCTAATTCTATTCTTAGCATACATACTACATAAAGCTTGAAAACCTAGACAAATACAAAGAAGAGATTTATTATTCTTAATAGCATAATCAATTACATATTCATCAAAATTATACCAATAACTACCACCTGGTACAACAAATCCATCACAAATATCTAGAACCTTATCTAATTTAGTTTTATCTTTATAACTAAGCTTATCTTCTCCCATTTTAGTATCCACATAATAACAATCATTAGTTGGAAGAATAGCTAAAAAAGTAACATCATCATAATTAGAAAAACACTTTCTAATACACTCATTAACCTGAATAATCTTCTGTTTATCTTTATTATAATAACTTCTACCAACTATCCCAATTATCTTCATGTTATCACATTCCTATCTCTTTTAATACTCTTTTTACTTCACTTAAAAATAAATCATCAGTCATACCAGCAATAAAATCTATAACTTGTCTCTCCATTTTAGTATTTTCTAAATACTTACTATCCTGTCTATTTAAAAATATCTTAAATATTATATTATCTTTATCACCACTCTTTATAGCAGTAAGATAATTATCATATATCTTATTCATGCCTTGTCTATAATATTCACGACTACTATTATCTATACTCTTACTATAAATATATTTATAATTAAATTCTTTTAATTTAAACAAAGCATCATATACTTCACTACTTAAACAAATATAAGGCTTATCTAAACTATTCTTTATAATATCCATAATAATAGTATTAACAATATCTTTATTACTATTTCCAAGCACCCTTACTATCTCATCTGGTATATCATCTCTTTTTAATTTACCTAGTTCTAAAGCATCCTCTATATCTCTTCCTATATATCCTATAACATCACTTATTCTAACAACACAGCCCTCTAAAGTCATAGGTCTATTCTTTAAAGAAGAAGACACATCCAGGTAAGAATCATAATACTCTTTTAAAAACTCTTGCTTACTCTTCTTTTGGGGATAATATTTATTAGATAAAATCTCCCCATTATGACACATAATACCATCTAATACCTGAATAGTTAAATTTAAACCACGACCATTATTTTCAACTTCCATATAATGTCTAACACCTTGAATATTATGAAGAAAGCTCTCGTTTAACTCTCGCATAGATATTTCATTTAATAAAGATTCTCCTACATGACCAAGAGGTGTATGTCCAATATCATGGCCTAGGGCAATAGCTTCTATCAAATCAGTATTAAGCCTAAGTGCTCTACCTATCGTTCTAGCAATCTTACTTACTAACTGTACATGAAGCATTCTCCTAGAAATATGATCATTATCAAAAAAAGAAAATACTTGTGTCTTATCCGTATATCTAGAATAACTAATAGAATGAATCATTTTATCAATATCCTTAAAAAAAGGAGTCCTAATATCATCATCTATTTCCTTAAATCTAATAGCCTCACTACTCTTAGTAGCATACTGACTAAAAGTACTCTCTATCTCTCTAAAATTCTTCTTAGCAACACTTATATAATCCACTATATCTTACCCTCCTTAACCATATTAAGGATAACATATTAATATACTAATAACAAGTAAAATTAACTAACTTTTCTTCTTCCTTACTAAAACATTCTTATCCAACTTAGCATCACTCTTTATATACTGTCTTAAAAAATTTAACTTATCAATATCTTCATCAAAAACAAAATTACAGAAAGAAATAGCCCTAGATAAATTATATTTATCACTAAACTCTTCTAAATCATAGTTTCCTACAGTATCATAAAATAATCTATCTATATAATCCCAATCTTTATTATCATCTAAACAACATAACATCATCTTTGTATCTACATTAACATAATTTTGCCAAATGCTCTTATTTAAAGTACCCATACCACTTCTAAATTCTAATGTTCTATAATCATACCAGTTCTTTATCTCTTTATGACCATTATATTTAGATAAAACGAAATTTTTATCTAGTCTTCTAAAACTAATAGCCATATTCTTAAAAATAGAATAAGCTTTAACAAATTCATCAAAACTTCTTATTTGCTTATCATTTTTATAAAATAAATCTATATGTCTAAAAATAGAAAAATTTGATTCAGCATGCTTATATAAATTATCTCTTGGATAATCTAATTCTCCATAATTAAATCTTAAAAGTACATCTTCATAAACAACATATAACTTAGCAAGTCTAGAATAATATTTTAAATTATCCTCTAAAATATTAGCACCTATATGAACATGTCCTCCACATTTTTGAGAAATTTTACCATTATACTTTTTAATAGCACAACAAACTTTATCTAAATCATTCCAAGTACTCTTAGTATCATGAAAAATATCACTAACAGCCTCACCACCTCTAGTAGAAAAAATTTGATCGCCATCATATAATGTCTCTTCATTAACTAACTCCCAAGGCTTACTAATCTTACCTGTATCATAAAGGCTCTTAACTTCATCATCTACATACGACCTATTAGCATTCACAAACTCAATCTCTAACCCAAAACTGACATTTTCAATTAATTTTAAATTACCTCTATATTTAATTAAATCTTGCCACATCATAACTCCCCCTTTACTTCTATTATTAAGCTTCAAAAATATAAATTTTATTTTTTTATATTTCTATAACTAGTATATTCTGTATTAATTTCTCTACCTTTCCAATCGCTAACAAAAAATCTTAAATAATTTTGAAGAGATAAACTATTTTGTATAAGTTCATGATTTCTTTTAGAATACACTAAACTAAATTCATTTTTATCATTATTAAATGAAAGTTCTCCTAAATAGCCATTCCAATTTAAATATAAATCCATTAAAATATCAGGATTTACAATATTATCTGCTAAAAATTCTAATCCCAAATAACTATAATTCTTACTACATTCATCAGCATAACTACTTTCATAGAATCTAATAATATCTAAGATATTAGTAGCACTAAATATTGTTGACGTATATATATAATCATTTACATCGTTTGCATTAATAGAGATAAAATATTTATATATATTTACCTAATACAGTCTCTCTATTTTGAGAAAAAGTAAAAGACTTGTATAAATCACCATTACTAAAATAAATGTCTATTATCATGCTACTACTTGTAAATTTAAGTATTTTAAAAGAATATCTTGGATTTTTAGTTTTATCAAGAGTCCTTGCATAATGAGCCCCATTCTTTTTATCTTTAGCACTACTAAACATATTAAAATATTTCTTGTTAAATATTTTAATAAAATTATCTTTATCTTGATTAATAAGTTCAATTAATCGATAATATGCATTACTTATAGCATCATATTTTTTTCTAAGTTCCTCTAATGTAAGGCCAGAAAAATTTACTTGATCTGGATGATATCTTTTTACTTGCTTTCTATATACCTTCTTTAATAAATCTAAAACATCTTCATAAGTTAAATATTTATCAACCTTAAATTCTATACCCTCCGTTAGTACTTTCAAATTTTTCTCTAGCTCTAATTCCATCTTTATCCCCCTTAATAGATAGGAATTATTCTACAACAAAAGAAATATTTTGTCAACTACAAATTTATTTTGCTATTTATAACTTATATTTAAAGAGAAAAAAAACACTCATAATTATATTTACTAATATTTAATAAAATAACCATTAAAACGTACTTTTTAGTAAAAAATACACAAAATTTAGATTTTTTTTACACTATACAATATTATTGAAAATATTTTTTTATTTTAACATCATTCTTTAATACATACTATAAAAATAAAAAAAAATAAATCCAATATAAAAAATAGTATTTTTTACCTACTTTTATAAGAAGATTTTATTATAATCTGTCCTAATATATTTTCACTGTCATCATACGTTGGAATAATATTATCATCTATTTTCGCTGAAGCATATAAAATTACTTCTTCAAAGTTTTCAACCAAAATTATTGGATTATTTTCTATACCAACAAATGACTCTCCTTGAACTAACGTTAGCTTATTTAAAATATCACCATATAGTTCATTAAATTTTTCTAATAATTGATATTGATTTCTACTAATATTTTTTGGGAAGTGAAACAAAAATAACTTTTGATTATTTTCATTTATCATTCTTGCTATAATATTTTCTTTTCCATACTGACTATTTATTTTTACTGTTTTCATCATTTTATTCATTTTAGAAAAATCAGAATCATTAATATCATAAATAATTTGATAAATATCTGAAAAAGTTGTTGCATGTACTTCTTTCCCATCATTTGAAGTCTTCGTCAAAATAAATTGATTATCAGTTATAATCAGTACTGCTGAATTATCAACAATACCTAAGGTATCTTCAGAATAGTATTCTTCTATACTAAATTTACTTATATTTTCTATTAGTTCTTGTTTTGTCATTATATTTTACTCCCTCTTAATTTAATTCTAAATATTCATATATATAAATAATTCAAAAAAATAAAAAATCACTCTAAATCTACATTACCTTGGTTTATCCTTAAATATAATATAAACTTATACTATATTTACTTTTTCTATTAACTATAAATATCATTCTTCTATCCAATCTAAAAAAACTTTTTAGCATATTCTAACTCTTTAGAATTTTAGTCAATCCTAAATTCTAGATCATTATTTAAATACCTAAAAGTAGAATATCAAATTACAGATAAAATGTCAATTACGACTTATTTTATTAATTTAAATTTGAAAGGATTTAAATTAATAAACATTTATTATTTGATTTTCAATTATATATTTATCCTTTTTCTGATAAGAGTCTAAAATATCTACAACTGCAAAAAAAACATCATTTTTTATCATTAGTACCTACTATATACATTTCAATATTAAATTTCTTTATTATATTATTTAATCATAATTATACTTACTAATATTTAATAAAATTCCCATAGATACCATCGTAATAAGTAAACTAGAACCACCATAACTAAGAAAAGGCAAAGTAACACCAGTAACAGGAATAAGCCCAACAACCACCATTAAATTAAGCAAAGTCTGAAAAGCAAGTTGAAAACTAATACCAAAAGCCAAATACTTACCAAACTTATTTTCACAATTCTTACTTATTCTAAAACCCCTATATATTATTATTAAAAATAAAGTAGCTACTATTAAAATACCAACAAAACCAAACTCTTCACTAATAATGGAAAATATAAAATCAGTCTGTGGCTCCGGAAGATAAAAATGCTTCTGAATACTATTACCAAATCCACTACCAAGTAACCCAGAAGGTCCTATAGCATATAAACTCTGAATAATCTGAAAACCACTTCCCAATGGATCAGTCCAAGGATTTATAAAAGAAATAATTCTCTTTAAACGATATGGAGCTATTATAATTAAAAAAACTACACCAATCATACCAATAACACCAATACTAGCAAAAAATGACATATTAACGCCACTTATAAATAAAAGACCAATAATAGAAATAACAATAATTACCCCAGTACCAAAATCCGGCTGTAACATAATAAGACCAAACACTAGCATTAAAACTACTAATATAGGAAATACTCCTGAAGTAATATTCTTTAGTACTCTTTCATTATAAGCTAGATACTTAGAAGTAAAAATAATCATTCCTAACTTAGCAGCCTCACTAGGTTGTACACCAAAACCACCTATACCAAACCAACTCCTAGAACCATTTCTAATACTCCCAATACCTGGAATTAAAACAAGTATTAATAACAGAAAACAAATACCGAAAATAATATTTGCATGTTTCAAATATTTTGTATATGGAATTTTTAACATAATACTCATAATTAAATATCCAACTATTAAAAACATTCCCTGAGTTATAACAAACTTATAGGGATTATCAAACTTATAATTAGCCCAAACATAAGATGCAGAATATATCATTAAAAGACCAAATAAAGAAATTATAACTATAGATATTAATAAAATCAAATCAACTTTTTTCAAAAAAATCTTCACCACTCTTCTATAACAACATACTCTCTAAATAATATTTTATTATAATGACTTTTATACCATATATATACTTATATAACTTTATATAATATTATTTTTTATATACTTATTCTAATTATATTTTATTTATTCAAAATATAACTATATCCAAGTATATCTATATTATTATAAATATTAAAGAAATATACTTAGCTCTGGACAGTTTTTTATAAAATAAAAATTAGAGGTATTATACCCTCTAACATAAAATAGTCTTTAAATTT
>CALVPO010000030.1 GCA_944351345.1 uncultured Bacilli bacterium
TTTAGGTATATCCTCAGTACTAGAAATATTTTCCAAATCTCTAACACTAATATTATCTTTAACAACCTTATTAGCAAGTTCTTCAACTTTATTATCATCTTCCATCTTACTAAGTACCCTAGCATGTCCCATAGATAATTTATTATCTAAAACCATCTCTTGAACATCATCAGGTAATCTCAACAAACCAAGTGTATTAGTAACATGACTTCTACTCTTACCTATTTTAGCAGCTAAATCTTCTTGTCTTATATGTAAACTATCAATAATCCCTTTATAAGCCCACGCCAACTCTATAGAAGTCAAATTCTCTCTCTGTAAATTCTCCAAAAGAGCGATTTCTCTCATTTCTTCATCAGAAAAATCTTTAACAATAGCAGGTATAGTATCAAGTCCAGCTAATTTAGAAGCTCTAAGCCTTCTTTCACCTGCAACCAAATCATAACCCTTAATACTTTTCTTAACAATTATAGGCTGAAAAACACCATAATTTCTAATTGAAGTAGCAAGTTCATCCAAAGACTCTTGATCAAAACTTCTTCTAGGTTGATATGGATTAGGTCTAATATCATTAACAGGTATTTGTACTATATCAGACTCCTTAGCACTCTCCATTATATTATCTTCAAAAGTATCAAAATCTAAAACTTCACTACTAAATAACTGCTCTAAACCTCTACCCAATGCCTTTTTCTTTTGTTCCATTCTTTTCTATAACCTCCTTAGCCAAGTTATAATATGCCAAAGTACCCCTACTTCTAGGCTCATACTCCAAAATAGGTTTACCATGTGATGGAGCCTCAGCCAATCTTATTAATCTAGGAATAATAGTATCATATACTCTTTCTTTAAAGAAACCTTTAATACTTTCAACTACCTCCAATCCCAAATTAGTATTAGTAGTAAGCATAGTAAGTAAAACCCCCTCTATATCTAAATTAGGATTTACTTTCTTCTGAGCAAGCATAATAGTATTTATAAGTTGCATAATTCCCTCTAAAGCAAAATACTCACATTGAACAGGAATTAAAACACTATCAGCAGCTCCTAAAGCATTAGTAGTAAGAATCCCCAAAGACGGTGGACAATCTATAAATATAAAATCATATTTATCCCTAACTTTATTTAATTCTTCCTTAAGTCTAAGAACTCTATTAAACTTAATACCTTCAGCCCTATATTTCTTTTCTAACTCAATAAGTTCCATATCAACTCCAGCCAAATTCAAATAAGCAGGTAAGATACTCAAGTTTTTACTTTTGGTTTTGATAATTGCTTTCTCTATATCTGCCTTCATAACCAAAACCTCATAAATACTACTACTTAAATTACCCTTATCAATACCAACTCCAGTAGTAGCATTCCCCTGTGGATCTAAATCAACAAGTAAGACTTTCTTCTTTAAAACACCTAACGAAGCAGCCAAATTAATACTAGTAGTAGTCTTACCTACACCTCCTTTTTGATTAACAATAGCAATTACTTTTCCCATAATACTCACCCTTATTTCCTACAAAATACATTGTATCAAATTTTTCTATAAAAATAAAGCCTAATTTCTACAAAATATTACAATTATTAAAAAAGAATTTCTCAATTTAAACTGTCTCTTAATCAACAAAAAATATATTAACAAAGAAAAAGATACTTTAAAAGCATCTTTATCTATAACTCTAATTATTGAGCTTTCTTAATATTCCAAAACCACTTTTTAGGTCTACTTAACCTCTTAACATTAGAAAAATTATAATTAACCACATTTTCCATCATAACATCAGGACAAACACTATCTCTAATATTACTAGGCAATCCATTATCTATCAAAAAGTCTCTAACTGTTTTTCCATCATCCATAGTAGAACTATAATCTAAATCACTTCTAAGCATAAAATTAAAATCACTATCCATAGAAACGCATTTAAATAAATGCTCAACATCATCATCTACAACATCAACATCATACATTGAAGTTATTTTACTATTCAAATTAACAATATCTCTAGCAGAAACAACTCTATTTCTTAACAATAAAGTAGCAATAACCTCTGATAAAGAAACTGAACATATCTGTTCCACTTCTAATTATTCACCTCACAAAAATTATATTCTTAAAACTTACTTTTGTCAAATATTTTCATCATCAAAATAAAACAATTATTTCTTTATAACCAGAAAATAAGAATATATACATTTCTTTTGCTATAAACACAATAATTTGCTATAATTATAGAAAAGAAAGGAGTACCACATGCTAGAAAATATTTTATATGACTTAAATATAGAACAAGAGAAATACTTAATTATAGGCTGTTCCGGTGGCCCAGACTCTATGGCTCTACTCCATTATCTAAAACACAATACAAATAATAACATAGTCTGTGCCCACATAAATCATAACGTCAGAAAAGAAAGTCAAAAAGAAGAAGAATACCTAAAAAAATATTGTAAAAATAATAATATAATATTTGAATCAACCAAAATAACAAAATATACAGAAAACAATTTTGAAAACGAAGCAAGAAGTAAAAGATATAGCTTTTATAAAAAAATAATAGATAAATATAATGCTAAATATCTCTTTTTAGCCCATCATGGAGACGACTTAATTGAAACAATTCTTATGAAAATAAGTAGAGGTTCCAATTTAGAAGGATATGCTGGTATTAAACGAATTTCCCAAAAAGATAATTACTATATAATAAGACCATTACTAGAATACACAAAAAATGATCTTATTAATTATAATAAAAAAAATAACATAAATTACTTTATAGATAAAACAAACTTTGATAACAAATACACAAGAAACAGAATAAGAAATAACATACTACCATACTTAAAAGAAGAAACCCCAAATATTCATCTAAGTTTTCTAAAATATTCCAAAACTCTTCAAGAATATAATGATTATATAAAAAAAGAAGTTAATCAAATTATAACAAAACTATATAAAAATAATATACTAGATCTAAACTTATTCAAAAAACTAGATCCTTTTATTCAAAAAAATATCCTATACCAAATACTAAACAAATACTATCAAAATAAACCTAATATAATAAAAGAAAAAAATATTAAAGACATATTTAATATAATAAACAATAAAAAACCAAATCTAACCATTAATATTCCCCAAAATATAATATGCATAAAAGAATATAACAAACTATACCTAAAAAAATATACTAATAAAAAAGACTATAAAATAGAATTTAATAACCAAATAACAATAAATAATATAACAATAGAAGAAATTAATGATACTAAAGAAGATGGAAATAATATATGCCGGTTAAATAAAAAAGATATAAAATTTCCATTATATATAAGAAACAGAAAAAATGGCGATTTTATTGAACTAAAAGGTTTAAATCACAAGAAAAAAATAAAAGATATATTCATAGATGAAAAAATACCCAAAAGTAAAAGAGATGAATACCCACTATTAGTAGATTCAAATGATAACATTCTTTGGATACCAAATATAAAAAAGTCTAAATTTAATGCTAAAAAAGATGAAATTTATGATATAATACTAAGGTACTGTGAAAAGGAGGAAAATAATGAATAAAAAAACAGTAAAAAAAGGTTTATTTCCATATGTATTTCTATTTATATTTATAATTACATGTTTACTTATATTCAACATGTTTAACACTCAAATAAATGAAATGTCATATGATGAATTTATAAGTGAACTAAATAATGAAAAAGTAACCGAATTAAATATCACTCCCAAAACAAGAACAGAAACATATGAAATAACTGGTAAATTAAAAGGTTATGATGAAAACGAAATATTTACCCTAAGTTTGCCTAAATCAGATGAATTCTTATCAAAAATAACTGAAGCTACAGACAATCAAGATATAACATTAAATGTTACTAAAGATCCTGAAGCTTCAGAATGGATAGCAATCTTAGTAGAATTCGTACCACTAGCAATCTTAGTAGGAGCTCTATTCTGGTTATTTACAAGACAAATAGGAGGAAACAACAAATCAATAGACTTCGGTAAAAGTAAAGCTAAACTTCTTGAAGAAGGAATGAAAACAACATTCAAAGACGTAGCTGGTTTAACTGAAGAAAAAGAAGAAGTAAAAGAATTAATAGATTTCTTACGTGCCCCTAAAAAATTCCAAGCAATGGGTGCAAGAATTCCTAAAGGTGTATTATTAGTAGGTCCTCCAGGAACTGGTAAAACATTATTAGCAAGAGCAGTAGCTGGAGAAGCAAAAGTTCCATTTTATTATATAAGTGGCTCTGACTTTGTAGAATTATTCGTAGGTATTGGTGCTGCCAGAGTAAGAGATATGTTCAAACAAGCAAAAATGAATGCACCATGTCTAATATTTATTGATGAAATAGATGCTGTTGGTAGACAAAGAGGAACAGGCTTAGGCGGCGGACACGATGAAAGAGAACAAACATTAAATCAATTATTAACAGAAATGGATGGATTTGGACCACATGAAGGAATAATAGTAATAGCAGCAACTAACCGTCCAGACGTTCTAGATCCTGCACTACTTAGACCTGGAAGATTCGACAGACAAGTAACAGTAGGACTTCCAGATAAAAATGCCCGTTTAGAAATATTAAAAGTTCACGCAAGAAACAAAGTATTAGATAAAAATATAACATTAGAATTTCTAGCAAAAAGAACACCAGGTTTTAGTGGTGCTGACTTAGAAAATTTACTTAATGAAGCTGCCCTACTTGCTGTAAGAAGAAATAAAAAAGCTATAACGATGTCTGAAATAGATGAAGCAACAGACAGAGTAATAATGGGGCCTGCTAAAGTAACAAAAAAATATACAGAAAAAGAGAAAAAATTAGTAGCATACCATGAAGCAGGACACGCTGTAGTAGGACTTAAACTAGAAGGTGCTAATGACGTTCAAAAAATAACAATTATCCCAAGAGGCCAAGCAGGCGGCTATACAATGATGACACCTAAAGAAGAAACATTTAATTACACAAAAGATGAATTATTAGAATCTATATGTGGTCTACTAGGAGGACGTGTAGCAGAAGAAATAGCTTTCAAAGAAATAACAACTGGAGCTCACGATGACTTCAAAAAAGCAACAAAAATAGCTAGAAGTATGGTAACAGAATATGGTATGAGCAAATTAGGACCAATGATGTTAGAAGAGCCATCAGGAAATACATTCCTAGGTAGAGATTATACAAAAAACAGAAACATATCAGATATCGTAGCACATGAAATAGATGAAGAAATGAGAAGCATCATAAATGACTGTTATAATAAAACAAAGAAAATTATTAAAGAAAACAAAGATTTACTTGATTTAATAGCAAACACACTATTAGAAGAAGAAACCATAACAAAAGAACAAATTGATTCATTAGTAAAATATGGACATCTACCTAAAGAAGATGAAAAAGATACTAACAAAAATGAAGAAACACAAGAAAATATAAAAAAAGATAAATAAAATTCACTAATCTACTAATTAGTGAATTTTTCATTATCTAACTATTTATCATTCATTCTAAGAATAATCTCTCCATTCTTAGAATAAAAATATTTTTCTCTAGCATACTTAGCAATATATTCAGGATCAGAAAGTTTCTCTATATCTGCAATTAAAGTAGCCTGTTTTTCCTTCAAAGAAATCTTCTCCTCTTTTAAAGACTTTTTCTCATTGCTAATATCATTAATTTGCTTTAAATTATTAATCAAAGTATAACTTAAAGTTGAAATAATAGATATGAAAAAAAGAAAAATAATAAACATTCTACCCTTAGTTTTCTTAGTATATCTATGTTTTTTCTTAACCATCATCATCACACCTAGTCTTTCCTTAAAGTAAATTATATCATAAATTACCTTCTATTACAAATTTTTTTTACGACAACTTTACACATTATATATCCAACTAAAATACACAAAAAGAAATAAATATGAATATAACCATTATTAACCTTAAGAAGTATTATAAAATACAAAAGACTATTAAATAAAATAATTAAAAAAGAAGATATAACTTTAATTATTTTATTAGAAGAATAAATAAATTTAGAATTAAACTCTAATGTAAAATAAAAGAAAATACCATAGAAAAAAGAAACAAGAAAAGAATAAATTTGTATCTTTAAAACCATTATTTAAATAATTTACTTATAAAAGAATTATCTTTATCTTTTTTCATATCCTTATCCATATAACTAAGACTATCAACTTGTCCCTTAATAGATACATTTCCCTGATATGTATCTAACTTAATTATCTCAAGACCACTACCCTTAATCACTAAAAATCCCAAAGTAGTATCCATCATAAATTCCTCATTATCAAAACTCTCTATTTTTTTTACACCAGTAACAATAATATTTTTCCTCTCAGCAATCGAAATACCATGATTAAAATTACTCTCCAACTCATGTACCTTGTCCATAAAATATTCCTCCTACAAGATTATATGAAAAAAAAAAAAAAAAAGAACTAAAAGTTCTATGTCTCATCATTATTCAGCTTCATTATAAGCTTTAATAACAGCTTCCTCAAACATTTGACGTGTCTCTTTATTAATTGGATGAGCTATATCACTATGTTCTCCACTTGCAGTAGTCTTACTAGGCATAGCAATAAATAAGCCATTATCACCATCTATAATTCTAATACCCTTAACAACAAAACAATCATCAAGAGTAACAACTGCAATTCCTTTCATACGAGAATTTTCTTTTTCAAATTTGTGTACATTAACTGAAGTAATCTTCATTCTGTATCAACTCTCCTTCTAGAAAATATTATTTTCTAAATACATTTTATATATATAAAAGCAAAATGTCAATATTTTTACCATAATTTTACTAATAATTTTACATTTTAAAAGAAACTTTTACTGTTTCCGTCAAAACATCACAATAACTAAAACTTCTTTTACTAGAATTTTTATCATCCAATATAATAAAAATATTATTATAAACCTCTATTACTTTACCAGTATATTCGTAAATTTTATTCCTCCCCTCATTATGAACTACCCTAACCTTATTTCCAATATTTTTATTAATATTCTCCTTAATCTTATCTATATTCATAACCCCTCCTATTCTCTAGGATACCCAACATACATAGTACCCTTAGTAATAATCCCACCCATACCCTCAGGACCGTATTTAGTTTTACCCAGTATATTAATAAGATCAATATTAGTATTTTTATCCGAAAAAGACATAGAACTAGCAATTACAGCTGGATCCAAAGCATGAATATTAATTCTCTTAGGACTAGAAGCAAAATTAGCACCAGCCTTAATAAGCTCCTCATAATTAGATTGACAAGCTCCAGCTATTATAATTAACTTTTCATGAGACTTTTCATACCTTCTAGCTTCCCTAACAGCATCAACAAAATTTTCAGTATTCTTATAACTACCACTACTTCTTCTTTTCCTAAACAAAGCATCATGTCCTGTAATAACAAGAATATCAGGATTATATTTTTCTAAATATCCATATATATTATCTGCCAAATCACACTCAAGAGAATATAAACCATAAGCCTTAATTTTATTTTTCTTATAAAAATCCATACTTTTCTTTAAAAAATCCTTATCACCATCAATATGTAAAACTATTCCTGGTAAATAAAAAAATTCATTTCTATCTAAAGTTTTATAATCATCAAATTTAGGCATAAAATCATCCTCTAAAACCTCACCATCATATAACACCAAGTCACTAACAGGACTATCAGCAGATAACCTAATACACACACCATATAAAATACAATTTCCCATCTGTATATCAATAACCTTAAATACTATATCATGATTATAAGATTTCCTAGTAACATAGTCACCTATCTTTATCATAGAATCACCCAATAAAAACATATGAAAAAACAAAAAAAAAAAGAACTAAATTAAACTAGTTCATTAGCAATTTCTACAAAAATTTCTAAACTTAATGCCTCAGCCCTATCATTAAGACTAAGACCATATTCACTCAAAACCCCACTTACCTTATCTAAATCATATCCAATCAAATTATTGCGCAAATTTTTTCTTTTATAACGAAAACAATCTTTAACAATTTTTTTAAAAAAATCCATATTTTTAACAAATAACCTATCTTTTTTTAGTTCCATACATATTACTGCACTATCAACATTAGGTTTAGGAAAAAAACAATTTCTACTAACATCAAACAATTTATAAATTTTATAATAATAATTCAAAAAAACTGTTAAAGCACCATAATCCCTAGTATTAATAGAAGCAGCAAATCTAGAAGCAACTTCTTTTTGAACCATAATAACAATCTTATCAGGAAGAATCTCCTCATTAATCACTTTTTCAACAATAGGAGTAGTTATATAATAAGGTAAATTAGCAACCATATACAATTTATCATAATCATAATTACTAAGCTCACTCTTAACATCTTCTTCTAAAAAATCATTTATAACTAACTTAAAATTACTACTATCTTTAAGAATATTATTTAAAAACCACTTCAAACTAGGATCAATTTCATATAAAATAGTAAATTTAGCTTTCTCAACAATTAATCTAGAAATAGCTCCTTGACCAGGTCCTACTTCTATAACTAAAGTATTTTTATCAATATTAGCACTATCCACAATCTTGTGGATAACATTAACATCTTTTAGAAAATTTTGTCCTAATGACTTTTTAAACTCAAAATTCATATTACTATCCCTCACTAATCACTAATAGTATAGCATATAAAGAAAAAAAAAGAAAGGATAAATATCCTTTCCACTCTTAGTAGTATCTATTACCACCATTAGCAATATAATTACTACTTATTCCCGATGTCCATGAACCAAACGAATAATAATCATTATTCCTTATTCCATTCAAAGCATCTCGCATAACAGAAGCTACCGAATCAGAAACAGTTGTTCCAGTTCCTGTATAACAAGAAAACTGACCATAAGCTGCAACAACCGAAATAGGAGAAGTACCATTTCTATCTGCTCTATTAAGAATAACAGACATAACAGCAAGTACATCATCCTTACTATTTCTATTAGCCTCACAATTAACAACTGTAGCAAGTATAGCAAAATCACTATCACTTAAACTATATGTCTGATTACCAGTTGTTACATTAAAGCCTGCAGCCGGCTTAGAAAGATAACCACTAGCACTAACTGTAATAGCATTTCTAGCAGCCTCCTCTTGAGCAGCCTTCTCAGCAGCTATTCTAGCAGCCTCTTCTTGAGCCGCTTTCTCAGCAGCTATTCTAGCTTCTTCCTCAGCCTTAGCCTTAGCAGCAGCTTCCTCTTGAGCTTTTCTTTCCTCTTCACTAATTAAATCTACTTCTTTTTGCTCATCAACTTTATTTTCCATTTGATCAGCTACAAAGAGTTCAGAAACAGCATCTGCCATCTTATTTAAATTGTCGTTTTCTACGACTACGACTTTATTATCCTCATTGCTATCTGAAAATAACATAAACAAAAATAGTGCACCAATTATTAATTGTGTCGAGACAATTAATACATTAGATACTATTTTTTTCATTATAATCACCTCTTAATTTTTATTATCTCAGGCAAATATAATTCTATCATAGTTTTATCTTTTTGTCAAATAACCTGATAACAGAGTTAGTAGTAACAGCCTCAACTTCTTTATAATCTAAGCCTTTTATCTCACAAATTTTCTGTAAGATAACGGTTATATAGAAAGGCTCATTCCGTTTGCCGCGATATGGCTCTGGAGCTAAATAAGGGCAATCTGTTTCCAATACAATATATTCTAATGGAACATCTTTTATTACCTCAACAATTTTTCTTGCATTTTTAAAAGTAGCAATTCCTCCAATACCAAGAAAAAATCCCAATTTAATAAACTTAAAAGCCATATCTACACTGCCACTATAACAATGTAATATACCAATAACAGAAGACTCTTTCAAAATATCATACGTCTCCTGAATACAATCTCTACTATGAACAATAACAGGTTTATTATATTTTCTAGCAATTTCTAATTGTCTCTTAAACAATTCTTTTTGTTTATCTCTATCACACTCATAATGATAATCAAGACCAATCTCACCAACAGCAACTATCTTTTTATCATTTATATGCCTAGAAATAAACTCCAAATTATCATCATTAAAATCATCTAACTCCTCCAGTTGAATTCCTAAAGCCCCATACACAATATCATATTTATCAACAAGCTCAAGTACCTCTCTATTACTCTTCATATTATAACCATTAACAATAATAGCACCAACTCCATTATCACGAGCTCTCTTTATAATATCATCTATATCTTCATAATACTCATGAAAAACATGACAGTGCGTATCAACCAACATAATTTACCTCCTATATTTAATTACTAAAAATCTCCCAAAATAATATATTAAAACTCCCAAATAAACAACATCTTCTATACTCCTATCAAATAAAACATAAATTCCTACACAAAATAAAACAACTATAAAAAATAATGTTATCATACTCTCTTGTTTTTTATATTCCTTAAGCATTGCAATCCGTTCCTTTCTCTATTCATTTATAAACTGCCTACTGCAACACTACCTAAATTCATAATAACAAATTAAAAAAATTATGTAAACATTAAACTACCCATTTAATTTATTTTACATCTTTCTTTTGTAAACAAATAATATCATGTAATCTAAACAAAAATTGTCGAAAAACAAAAGAAACCATAAATTACAGTTTCTTAAAATTTAACAATCAATTCTTTTAAACAATACAGATGCCTCTCCTACTTTACTACCACTTTCATAATATCCAAATTTATCTAAAGTATCATAACTTCTAAATTGAGTATTAATCTGATCAAAAATTCTCTCACTAGTATTAGGTAAATATGCTTGAAGTAACACAGTTCCTATCCTAATAGATTCTATTAAATTATATAAAACAGTATTTAATCTATCCATCTTACTAGAATCTTTAGCTAAAACCCAAGGCATAGTCTCATCTATATATTTATTACATCTTCTAAATAATTCAAAAATTAATTCCAAACTATCAGCAATCTTTAACTTATCCATTTTCTCATCAACATTATTCCTAAGACTAGTAGCCATATTAATTAATTCATCATCTATATCCTCATGAATATTAGTATTACTAACTACACCATCAAAATACTTATTAACCATACCAATAGTTCTATTAACCAAATTACCAAGAACATTAGCCAAATTACTATTAATACTCTCAACCAACAATTCATTAGTAAAAGTACCATCACTACTAAAAGGCATCTCATATAGCAAATAAAACCTAACAGCATCAACACCATATTTCTTAACTAAATCATCAGCGTAAACAATATTTCCCTTACTTTTACTCATCTTATCATTACCAAACAAAAGCCAAGGATGCCCAAATATCTTCTTAGGTAATTCTAATCCCAAAGAATGTAACATAATAGGCCAATAAATAGTATGAAATCTCAAAATATCTTTACCAATAACCTGAACATCCGCAGGCCAATATTTCTTAAACTTATCGCTACTATTACCATCAACATCATAACCCAATGTCGTAATATAATTAGATAAAGCATCAATCCATACATAAATTACATGCTTATCATCAAAATCAACAGGTACTCCCCACTTAAAACTAGTCCTAGACACACATAAATCTTGTAAACCAGGCTTAATAAAATTATTCATAATTTCATTTTGTCTTGCTTTTGGTTGAATAAAATCAGGATGCTCTAAAATATAATTTTCTAACCATTTAGAATATTTACTCATCTTAAAAAAATAAGCTGCTTCACATTCTTCATGAACTTCTCTACCACAATCAGGACATTTACCATCAACTAACTGAGATTCAGTCCAAAAAGATTCACAAGGAGTACAATATAATCCTTTATATTCTCCTTTATAAATATCTCCATTATCATAAAACTTTCTAAATATTTTCTGAACAGTATCCATATGTCCTTTTTCCGTAGTTCTAACAAACCTATCATAACTAGTATTCATAATATCCCAAATACCTTTTATCTCACTAGAAACATTATCAACATATTCTTTAGGTTCCATACCAGCATCAATAGCTTTCTGTTCAATCTTTTGTCCAAATTCATCAGTACCAGTCTGAAAATAAACATCATAACCCTGAAGCCTCTTATATCTAGCAATAGCATCAGCTAACACTACCTCATAAGTATTACCAATATGTGGTTTAGCAGAAGTATATGCAATAGCCGTACTTACATAAAACTTTTTATCATTCATATTAATCACTCTCCTTAATCAGTACTTCCAATACCACTCGTTCTAACTTTTGAAACTTTATCACCACAAGTTAAATATTTAACAAAAATACCTTGACAATATGCTTGTCCTTTTTCAATACAAAAATCTTTATCTCCTTCATTCTGTAAAGAAACAAACATATGTCCTTCATTGTCCTCATTATTGTAATAATCAGCATCTATAACACCAACTTGATTACACATCCGTACATTATATTTAAATCCCAAACTACTTCTAATAATTAAAAATAACATCTCATCACTTAAAAACTTAGCCTTATAACCTGTAGGAATTTTAACAATCTGCCCTGGCTTAATAGTAACATCATTAATAGCATAAAAATCATAACCACAACTCTTATTAGTAGCTCTACTAGGAAGCTTATAACTATCATATAATTCTCTATCACTACTAATATCCTTAGCAAATTGTTCATAACTAATCTTCTCAAAATACCTATCCATGACTAACTCCTCCAAACATTAAACACATTAATTATATCATCAAACCATACCTATGTAAATCATTTAATCAAAGAAAAACGCTTATTTATATAGAAAAAACTTTATTCTTTTATCTTATAATTAACTTTTATAAAACTCTATGATATAATATAACAGAATTTTAAAGGAGCTGGTATTATGAATAAAAATAACGAACTAAAAAAAGACATTTTTGCCATATTTATATATATATTAACATTTGTTGTTATATACTTAATACTAACAACAGACAATCATCTTTTTGCATCCAATGTAGACTTCAGAACCCAACACTACTTAATACCAGAATACTTTAGAACCCTATTTTATAGTACTGGTAATTTATTCCCCGATTTTGCTTTCAATCTAGGTAGTGGCCAAAACATCTATTATCTATCTTACTATGGATTATTAAATCCCATAATATTAATATCTTATCTCTTTCCTAATATAAAAATGATAGATTACATGATAACATCATCATCTATAATAGTAATAATAAGTACTGTACTATTTTATTACTTCCTAAAAAGTCATAACTATAATTACAAAACAAGATTCATAACAGCATTTCTATTTCTATGTGCAACTCCAATAATATTTCATGCCAAAAGACACATAATGTTCATAAACTATTTTCCTTTCCTAATACTAGCACTAATAGGAATAGATAAATACTTTCAAAAAAAGAATATAATACCACTAGCCATATCTATAGCCCTAATTATTTATACAAGCTATTTCTATAGCGTATCTTGTCTTGTTACACTATTTATCTACTTCATATATAAACTAATAAAACTAAAAAAGAAAAATATCATAAAAGAAACACTAAAAATTGCCCTGCCAGTAATAGAAGGAATCTTAATAGCATCACTAATAATATTCCCAACCATCTACTGCCTACTAAACGGCAGAAATTCAACTACCAAAAGTATTGATATATTAGAACTAATTACCCCAAAAACTTACTTATTATATACAAGCTATTCCATGGGCTTAACCCTTATAACTCTAATATCTCTAATAGTAATAGCATTAAGCAAAAAAAAGGAAAACAAATTCCTAGCAAGAACTTTAATTATAATCACTACATTTCCAATATTTAACTATATCCTAAACGGAACATTATATATAAACGGAAAATCTCTAATCCCTCTAATACCACTAGCACTACTAGTAACAGCAGAATTTCTCCAAAACATTGAAAAAAAACTTACAAATAAAAAACAAATAATATTAATAACATACATAATTATATCATCTTTTACAGTATGCCTAACCGCAAACAAACTAGATCCACTAATGAACAAAAAAGAAATTGAAAATAGTGATTACAAAACAACAGAAGAATTAACAAACTATATAACAAAAAAAGATAAATCATTATATAGAATAAATAATCTAGTATTTACCAAAATAGGAATGAATAAAGTAACTAACATAAACGAATATAAAACAACTCTATATTCATCAGCCTACAACAAAAACTATAAACAATTCTATTATAAAGTATTACATAATAATAAAGAATTCAGAAACGACTTTATGATATCATCATCAAATAACATCCTATCTCAAACAATATTAGGTGAAAAATATATAATAACCAAAGAAAAATTAGACAATAATTTTGAATTAATAAAAGAAAAAAATGGTATTTACCTATACAAAAACAATAATGCATTACCACTAGGATACGCAACATCTAATATAATCGATAATAAAACTTTTAATTCATTAAAATATCCATCTAACACCTTAGCCCTTCTAAATAATATAATAGTTAAAAATCCAACTATACCAACAACAAAAGAAATACCAACAACAAAAGAAACAAAAATAGACTATGAAATTATAGATAAAACAAATATAGAAATAACTAACAAAAATAATCATACAACTATAAAAGTTCCAAATGATACAAAATTAAAAGTCAAACTAAACACTAATGCCCAAAACAAAATAATATTAATAAAATTTACCCACGTAACTAACCCTAACAAAGACTTAA
>CALVPO010000031.1 GCA_944351345.1 uncultured Bacilli bacterium
TACGATACTAAATTAAAAATTATGTGTACTATATATAACATGAATTTAAATTAGAGCTTTCCGAACAGTTCTAATATCGTATTGTTGAAAATATTTTTTTAAAGGATATATTATAGCTGTTCTAAAAAATCTATTATAAATATTTTCATCTACATCAGTGATTTCTCCTTTTGTTTTAAAATAGCTTTTATCTAATTTGTTTAGGTTTATTCCAAGGATATGCATATAAAACTCTACTGGATTATAATTATTTAAAATAATATCACACCATCTGTTAGCGATATTAAAATTATTTGTATCATCGTATTTTTGATAATGTATTTTAATTTGATTTTTATAGTGATATGGGCACTTATTGTTACATACTGTATATTTTTGATTTGCTCCACACCTCAAGTCATTAAGCTTTTTTGATAATGATTTAATTTTATCGGTAGGAACTATACATATACCAATGTAGTTCCAATTTTCTTGTTCCCCACATTCTCCATTATCTAACTTACCATTTTTTATTTCATCGCAAAAAATTGAAACATTAATTTTTTTCGTAGTTCATCACCTCATATACATTATAGCTTAATAAAAAAAATTGGTAAAGTTTAATAAAAAGTATATACGCAGGTCAAAATTTATGCTATACTTATATCATAGGACGCAGGTCAAATTTAGAGGTGGTTTGATGTTAAAATTAGCAACAGTATTTAGTGGTATAGGGGCTATTGAACAAGCATTAAAGAGAATGAATATGGAATATGAAATAGAGTTTGCTTGTGATAATGGTGATATAGATATTGATATAGATTATAAAACTGAATTAAATAAGATTAAACAAATGAGTTCTGTAGAAGAAAAAAGGCTTTATGCTAATAATATTTATAAACAAAAATCTAGAAAAACGAATTTTGTTGAAATATCTTATAAGGCAAATTATAAAATTAATAACAATAATTTTTTTTATGATGTAAAATTATTAGATGGAACAGATTTTAAAAATAAAATAGATTTATTTGTTGGTGGAAGTCCTTGCCAAAGTTTTTCTGTCATTGGAAGCCGTGGAGGCTTTGAAGATGCTCGAGGTACTTTATTTTATGAATATGCTAGATTAGTTAGAGAAATTGAACCTAAAGTTTTTATTTATGAAAACGTTTATGGTGTGCTAACCCATGACAAAGGTAATACATGGAAAGTAATGCAAAATATTTTTAACAAATTAGGCTATTACTATAAATGGCAAATTTTAAATGCAAAAGATTATGGAATACCTCAAGGCAGAAGAAGATTATACGTTGTTGGTTTTAAGAATAAAAGTGATTATGATAAATTTGAATTTCCAAAACCAATAAAACTAAAATATACTATGCAAGATTTTCTGATAGATAATACTAAAGAAGGTAATTTGGTAAGTAAGAACTCGAAATTAATTATTACAGAAAAAAAAGGAGAAAAAGTTGATGAGAAATATTTTCTTTCAGATAAGCTAAAAAAATATGTTCTTTCTCCTGGAACTAAAAATTTTATGCACCCAGAAGCAGAAATAAATTTATCAATAGCACGGGCTTTATTATCAACACAAGGTAATACTCACCGTGCCAGTGTAAATAATTATGTTACTACTGATGGAAAGATAAGAGCATTAACTGAAAGAGAAACACATAGGTTAATGGGATTCCCAGATGATTATAAAATTGTGGTATCAAAGGCTCAAGCTTATAAACAAAGTGGTAATTCTATTGTAGTAGATGTCCTAATTGCAATATTGAATAATATTTATGGAGGTAAATAATGGAAAGAATTAAACATAGGAAATATAAATATAAAACAGTTAGTTTATTTTCTGGTATTGGTGGATTTGATTTGGGATTTTCAAATGCAGGATTTGATATTATTTGGGCAAACGATTTCGATAAATATGCTTGTGAAACATTTAAAGCAAATATTAGTAAAAATATTGTTTGTGGTGATATTAATGAACATCTTGATGAAATACCACCACACGATGTTTTGATAGGAGGGTTCCCTTGCCAACCATTTTCTACTCTTGGAAAATTAAAAGGTTTTGATGATGAAAGAGGAACTTTGTTCTTTACTATTAAACAAATAATTACTAAACATTATCCAAAGGCTGTAGTTTTAGAAAATGTAAAAAATATAATTAATCATGATGGGGGTAAAACTTTTAAACGAATTACTTCTGAATTAGAAGAATTAGGTTATAATGTGTATTATAAAGTACATAATACAGCGGATTTTGGTATTCCACAACGAAGAAACCGTGTTTACATTGTGGCTTTAAAAAAAGATGCATTTAAAAATGTTCCATTTGAATTCCCACACACCAAAAAGTTAAAATTATCTGCACAAGATTTATTGGATAAAGATGTTGAAGAAAAGTATTTTATAAGCAAAAATATGATTAAGACAATTCTAGGTGAAGGAACTAAAGGTTATATTGTAAAACCAACTATAGATACTCCTATTTGTAAAACCTTAACAGCTACGATGCATAAAATGCATAGAGCAAGTCAAGACAATTATTATACAGATAATATAAATTACAAAAGGCATTGTGGAGAAACAAAAACTAACATACGAAAATTAACTCCTAATGAATGCAGAAAATTACAAGGCTTTCCTAGCGATTGGGTTCAAGTAGTTTCTGATACACAAGCATATAAACAATTTGGGAATGCTGTTACTGTTGATGTTGCGTATGAAGTAGCAAAAAAGCTTATGGATTATATTAATGAAAATAAATTGTGGGAGAGTTGATAGTATGCAAAAGAAAAAAGTAATAATTGAAGATGTTGAAAAAATAATTGAATATTTGGAAGGTAAATCGGATTCTATTATTGAATTAATCGAAAACAATAGAGATTGTGAATATACTTTATTTCAAAAATATATAACTCATTCAGACATTATAACTGCCGGAAAAAGAAATGGAAAAGATCAATCAGTAGATAGAAATTACTTATATTATTTGTCAAATGATAAGATGTTTGAAATGGAGCAACATCAAGAAATGGAGAGTGCTAAACAATCTAATATAGGTATGCCAAAAGAATTTTATCAAAAACTTGAAATGCCCATTTTAGAAAGAAGAAGTGGTCAACAATCTACTCAACATGAACATCCTCGTGTAAATGATTATGCAGATGTATATTTAGTTAATGATACTCTTAAATATTTCAATATTGAATATACAAAAAAGGTATTTGAAAAACTTGGTAAAAATGTTAATTGGAATTTTGAAAAATTTAAACTCACTTTAAGTAATGGTAATTTTACACCAATTGAATTATCAGAAGCAATACATGGATTAGGAACAGAATCTGACACTTATTTTCATATGTTACGTAGAAATATTTTTAAAGGTGATTCATTTATTTGCCTAATCAAAAGTAACATGGATACTCACAAAAAAGAGCTTTATATACTTTTAGAAAAAAACCCAATTTTCTTTACTATAATCGGTGAAACTAATCAGTTATGGGAAAACTATTTGCAATTGAAGAATATCAAAGATTTAAATAAACTTACAACTGAACAAAAACTATTGCATAAAAATGATGAGAAAAATAGAAGCCTACAAAGCAAATGGAAAGATATGTTGGCTGCTGAAATGATGAATTATACTTCTGTAGAAAATGAAGTTTTTTGTCCATTTACTTATATTACCGCCGATTATAATAGCCTAAAAACGTTATACAGAGCATCTCATATAAAGAGCTTTGCAGATTGTGATTCTGATGAAGCATATGACATTAATAACGGTTTATTATTGTGTGCAAATGCCGATGCTTTGTTTGACAAACATTTAATAACAATTGATGAAAACAAAGAAATTGTATTTTCTTTTGTTTTAGAACACGATGAGAAATTAAAGCAGTTATTAAGATTAAATAATGAAATTTTTAAAAGTATTTTGAACGATGAAAGAATGCATTATTTAGAATTTCATAGAAATGAATTTATAAAAAAAGAGACACTTAGAAAATTAGGGGTTATAGATGATGAAATTGTTTCAGAATAATAAAAAATGATAGTTGGAATTATCTTTCTAAACTATCATTTTCTTTTGAAACAGTATAGCCATTTTCAATATAATTAATATCTTCATTATCTAAAATATCTTTATTTAGCATATCGGAAATAACATCTTCATATACTTTATCTTTACGATTAGAACTATAAAATTTATCTTGCAAGAAATCTAAAAGCTTTTGCCATAAGTTTTGCCAAAATTGAACTATCTGTTCTAATTTAGATATTTTTTTATCTAATTCTTTAATTTCCTTATTTTTGGAATTTAACTGGTATTTTGTTTTTTTATTTCTAGCATTTAAAGTCTGTATTTCATCTTGCTGCTTATCAATTGTTTCTTGTAGCTTTTTTTACTTGCTTATCGTGGTTTTGTAAGTCATTTTCAAGGTCATTAAGTATAATAGTTAGGTCATTTACATTTCTAATATCACTAACATTATTATTCACTTGGTCAATGTAACTATTTATCTCATTAAGTTGGTTTTTATTTATTGTAAAATTTTCTTTATTGATAAAAGTTGGCTTTAGATTATCAATGATTTCTTTCACTTGATTAGACTTTTTAATGGTATCATTAGATTTCTTATTAACATCTTCTAATCTTTTTTTATTAGTTTCATTTTGCTTTTTTAGTTCATAATATTTTTTCATATTTTGAACTTGTATATCTTCATTTCTACCTAATTCTTTTGCTTTTAATTTCATGTTTGCTTTATAAATTTTATTAAAAGAGTTAATACACTTAACCCTCATTTTTTCTTGTATAAGTTTTAGTGAATCTTTAGTGAATATATCAGATTTACCAACTTGTTTTTTCATACCATTTTTTCGACCATTTTTAATTGGAATACCTACAATATGCAAGTGAGGAGAACTTCATCATAATGGACTACGGCAGAAGCTATTTTAAAAGTTGGGACAATATTTTCTAAATCTAATAATTGCTCCTCAAATACTAAATTCATTTTCTTTTTATAATTTTCTTCTTTATCTTCCCAATAGAACATATCACCAAGTTCAATAATAATTTCACAAGCTAGATCTGATTTTTTGTTATTAGAAATATGGGTAAAGTAGTCATCAATTTTTCTGTCATTTCTAGTTTGTTTTTTATTATATTCTAATCTTGCTTCTTCAAATTCTTGTTTATATAATTCTTTAACATCTTCATATAAATTATTACTACCACGAAGAATAGTTATGAGTTCCTGATTATTATCATATTTTCTTAAATTATGTTTATTTACTTTTGATAAACCTCTTGCATTTTGAATAGCATTATTGTTAAACATATTATCTTTTATATTTTTATTTTTCATTACTTGTCTTGAACGTTTACTTTTATTTTTATCATTCCCAATATGAAATGAATAAGATAATTCTTGCATAAAATCACACTCCTTTTAGCACTAATTTTGTCATGTCAAAATTTCTAACTCTCTATATATTTTGACGCAAGGCATCAAAATATGGGAGCTAATGTAAATGGTAAAATAGATTGTGATAAAGAAGATAAAAAAACACCTTATAGATTTTACGAAATTAAGAAAAACGAAAATGGTAGTTATTTAGTAAAAACTAAAACTAATGAAACGCCATATAAACATGATTTTAAAGAAATTTATGAATTTTCAAAAAAAGTTAATGCAAACGATTTAACAGAATGTGAAATATATCATTATCCAAATATTATGCGAAAAATATTAGAGCAATTTATGGCTTTTAAAGTATCAAATTCTAGTCCGACTAGTGATAACATAAATAATGTTAAAATTGCACTATGTGAAAATGTTAATCAAGTATCAACCAATGATAATATACAAATACCTATATTATTAGATGTATGTAATATATTGTCACATAAGTCAGCGCGTAATCCAGAACAAATTTTAAAATCTGCTCAATTTTTAATGAGAAAAATTGAAAAAGTGGATATTAATCATTTTTCTAATATGATTAATTAAATTATCTATATTGATATATTTTATGCAATACGTTATAATTCATACATCAAATACGAATGAACTTTTTACTAAAGTGTGCGTAACCCCTTTAGTAAACGCTTCATTTGTTTATCAGCCCTTGTAAATCAAGGATTTTATTATAGGATAATAGTTTTAGGACTTATTTAAGACTTATTTTTCATGTAGTTTATTAAGGGCATTCACTGTATTGCTCTTTTTTTCTGGAAACATATGATAATAAGTATTCTGTACCATTTCTGCAGTATCTTCCAGCCTTTCTGCTACATCTTTAAAATCTATTCCTAAATTAATTAATAAGTTTGCATATGAGTATCTAAACCAACATAGTGATATTCTTTTTACATTTGCACCTTTAAATATTTTTCTATATGACTACTAATACATTTTTTGCTAGTATACTTAATATACCAAATATAAATATATCATTATTGAAACTAACAATACCAAATTTTAAAAAAATTAGAGAAAAAATTAATCATCTTTCTTCTCTAATTCAATATAAGTATTAAGTTTAATATAATTAATACTATCTAACATCTCATCTATAATATCTTCAACAATAATTTTATTAGGCATATCTCTTATCTCCTTTTTATTAAAGATAGCATAATAAAATTAAAATTTCATCAACTTCGACAAAAGATATCAAAATTAGTACTTCTATTCATTAACATAAACCTTAATAGTACCAATAAAAGTTTTATCTTGCTCATTATTACTAAGTAAAGCATAATCAACATATAAATTAACAGATACTTCTAAAGATGATTTAGCCATTATAGAACCATCATATATAACATAATTAACTTTCCCATTTTCATCATTCCAAGTATTATTATCTAACATATTAGGTCCAACAAAACTATCACCAACAGTAGCCTGAAATTTAACATAATTAGGACTTAGCCTAGAAGCATTATATTTAGAATAATCATCAACTTCTTCTATAACAATTCTAAACCTTTTAGTCCTAGTATTATCATTTCTTATAATAAAATTACTATATTGATTATTCTTAGTTCTATCATCTTCATACCTATGCTCAGCCTCACTAACGTACATTCCCTCTAAAGGATCTTCTCTCTCTTCTTCATCTGGATCATCTGGTTCTTGTGGTTTATCTTCATTATCCTTTTCATCATCTTTATTATCATCAGAAGTAATAGCTCCATCAGAATCAAAAATTAATTTATCAGTATCAATAATAAAACTAGTACCATCATCTTTTATAACTTGTGATTTTCCATTATTAAAATTAACAACATCATATCCATCTGTAGTAGTTTTTTTAGAAGTCTCCTTTGAATGTGATGGAGTACCAATTACATTCTTATTACCATCATAAAGAATCTCATCACTATCACTTACATATATATTATTACCATTAGTATCAGTTATAATAGCCGCTCCATTATCAAAATAAGTAACTTTCTTACCATCACTACAATTAATAACCCCCTTAGAATAACCATAATCATTAGTAATTATCTCATATATTTTATCTTTCTTAATAACAATATCTCCACTCTTCTTAACATATACTGTATTATTATTATCCTCATCAGATACAATAACAGCAGAACCATTATCAAAATAATAAACAGTATTACCATCACTAAGTTTCTTAGTTTCCAAAACTTTAAAAGAATTATTTTTATCATAACTTATATTATCATTTTCTGCCGTAGCACTTGCCCTAGGATTCACTAAATATTTAGTACCATTATCTATTACATATTTAGCATTACTCGTATAAACATACATAGAGTTATTACCATCTCTAACCAATTTATCATTAATAGCAACCCCACTAGGAGCAACATTACTAAACTTAGTTCCTGCATCTAACTTTATATTATTACTATCTCTAACAAAAATTGTAATATTATTATGATCAACTCTAGCACTACCATCAGAATAATAAGTTATAACAGTTCCATCATTAAGAGTTGTAGTATTAGCTTTAACTAAAACTTTCTTTGCTTTATCACTAATACTTCCATTACGCAATACACCATAACTACCATCATCTAAAGAAGATACTCTATAAATCTTACCATCAGACATAACAATAATAGCAGTACCATCAGAAAAATAATAAACAACATCATTATTATCAGTCATAAAAGTCTCAATAAGTAAAATAACACCTTGTCGCCTAGCAACCTCACCTAAAAGATCTTCCTTTATATCATCATCAGTAATACTAGGATCATTATTAGTAATAATCTCATCACTAGTATCATTTAAATAACTAATATCAAAATCACTAGAAGTTTGAAATACAGAAAAAGCAATTCCAACACTTACAAGTAATAAACATATAATAAGCGAAAATATAACAAAAAGAATAAATTTCCTATGTCTTTTTAAAAATAGGAGGAAAGGATTCTTTGTCTTTTCCTCCTCTATTACAATCTTATTCTCTGTTTTCTTCTTAACTCTAAATATATTCGTTCTCATATTATCATCTACTTTGTACTTTTATATTTTTATATTTTTTTCCCCTTAACTTCTTTGATAGTTTTACTATATCATAAGATATAACAATCAAACAAGGTAATAAAATAACTAATATCCATCCACCATCTGATGCTAAAAATTCTTGCAAATATCCTAACTTAGGTATCTTTAATATAACCTTACCATAAATATTATTTGGTTGAACCAAAGCACTATCTGCAACATTATTATTATCACCCTGAGTCTGGAAAGTATATCCACCAGTTTTAGAATCATAATTCTTTTTAATAATTCTATGGGTTATAATAGTATTTAAAAATCTTGTATCAGACGATGCAAAAGTTATAACATCTCCTTCTTTTAATGATTTTGCATCAACTTTCTTAGTTATTACAACATCATAAACCTGAATTTCAGGAAGCATACTACCAGATAATACAACAAAAGCATTAAATTTAGGTGGACTATTATCACCTTTAGCAGCCCTTATTTTAATATCTAGTACATATACTAATAAAACAATACCAATTAAAAGTAACCATATAAATACAGCATAAGATAAAACTCCTAAAATAAACTTTATAATAGGTTCCTTTTTCTTAACTACCTTTACATTAAAATTATGAACTTTACTAGTATCAATCTTACTAGCAGTATCACTTACATCATGTGAAGTAGATTCTACTAAATTAATCTTATTATCAAAAAATGGATTAACATCTTCTTTTTTATTAGAATTACTAGTATCTGCAAAAAATGGACTAACATCTAAATCATTATCCTTCTTATCAGAACTAGAATTATTATCTAAATTACTAATATCAGTATTCTGAAAAAGATTATCATTACTAACCTTATCATTAATAATATTATCATTATTACTAAAATTAACAGTCTTATCTAAACTAGACTCCTCTTCAAGAATCAAATTATCATCATCATCAATACTAACCTTTACAACATTAGCCCGAGCACCTGCAACACTATCTTTAATATTATTACTACCATCATTAGGTTCATCTTCTAAAACCTTATCATTAGTATTATCATTATCAAAGAAAGGATTAACTTCTTCTACTTCATCCTTATCTTCACTAAAAGATAGATTATTATCATTACCACTATCTTTAACTTCCGCAGCTTCCTCTAAATCAGTAGTAACATTATCATCTACTTTATTTTCACTACTATCATCACTACCAAAGAAAATATTACTACTATTATCTGAAGATTCTTCTTTCGAAGCTTCATCATTAGAACTACTATTATCAAAGAAAGGATTAACTTCTTCTACTTCATCCTTATCTTCACTAAAAGATAGATTATTATCATTACCACTATCTTTAACTTTCGTATCTTCCTCTAAATCAGTAGTAACATTATCATCTACTTTATCTCCATCAGCAATTTCTTTATCATCTTTATTACTATTACCATCTATCTTATTTTCCAAACCACCATCATTAGAGCTATCATTATTAAAGAAAGGATTAACATCTAAACCATCCTCTTCCACATCAAGAGAATTATCATTATCAGCAACAGACTCATTCTTACTATCACCATTATCACTAATCAAACCACTATCAGATTCATCATCATCATGAATAGCCTTATCAAAAATAGAACTAGACTTTTCTAAAGAACTATCACTAACATTAACATTATCATCAGAACTAGAATTATCATCATCAAAAATAGAATTAAACGTCATATTATTACTATCATTATTATCATCACTATGACTAGCCTCTTTAAATAAATCCTCACTCTTTAGTTCTGAATCTTCCAAATTACTTTCTTCTTTAATACTATTAAAACTAATAGATTTATCATCATTATTACTTGTATTAATATTAGAAAAAATCTCCCCAAATGTCTTCTCATCATTATTCTTTTTGTCCATATATAAACACCTCTTAATCTATTTTTTGATTAGCGTCAACTTTAATAGTTCCCATTAAACTCTTTTTCATCTCTTCATTTTGATTTACTCCCGTTTCTTGTAACCAAATTATCATAGTAAACTCCGAAACTGCCTCATGCTCTAAAACTATATTACTTCCAATTTCTATTTTTCCTTTTCCATTTAAATTTCCCTTAACAAGTTCTTCACCATTACCATTAAAAAGTTTATACATAACAACATTATCTGAAAAATCATTCCTGTTAACATCAACACTAATATCAATAATACTATCTAAAGTACCAGTATTAGTTACTCTAAAATTATTCTTATAAACATTATCTACTTCATCAAAACTAGGATCATAAGTAGGATATAATAAATGAACATCAATTATCTCACCCGATAAATACTCTATACCTAAAGTCCCTGTATAAACAGAACTACTTCCTTCTTCCTGTCTATGCAAAAAGTAATAAGCAGCGATAGTAGCACCTATAACAACAACTATAAAAGTTAAAATTAATACAACAACATAAAAAAAATCTTTCTTATTAGCTGCATTATTCAAAAGATACCACCACCTTACTATAATATTATCAAAAAAAAGACAAAAAAGCAATATTAATTTATTCTTTAATTACCCCAAAAATACATCTAAATATTAAATCCCAATTATTAAAAAAAATAACAATAAAATCAATCGTCATTTTCCTTAAATTCTCTATTATAACAATACCTACATTTAGCCTCATAACTAGCATCAACACCATCTATAGCAACTTGCTCCCCTAAAAAAACAGGCTTTCCATTAACTAACCTCATATTAAACATCTTCTTCCTACCACAACTACACTGTCTTTCTATCTCACAAATATTATCAGAAATCTCAAATAATCTCTTAGACCCTTCAAATAACTCTCCCTTAAAATCAGTCCTAAGACCATAACAAATAACAGATATACCTAATATATCAACAACAGAAGCAAGTTCATCTATATGTTTCTTCTTAAGAAATTGAGCCTCATCTACTAATATAAAATCCAAATTCTTCTTAGTCAAATACTTAGATATCTCTAAATAAATATTATCCTTATCCTTAATCAAAAAATCTACCTTTACCTTATCATTTTCTCTAGACAAAATATAATCTCCCCCTTTTTTATCTATCTGTGGCTTCATAATAGCAACTGAAAAACCATCTTCTATCTTACTATATCTAGTACCAAGTAACTTTCTAGTTTTTCCACACCCCATAGCACCATAATAAAAAGTTAATTCCTTATACATTTTATAATACCTCCCTAAATTAATTATCCTTAGCTCGTGGATGAGCAAATTCATAAACTTGTTTTATCTGTTCATTAGAAACATGAGTATAAATACTAGTAGTATCAATAGAAGAATGCCCAAGCAGCTCCTTAACACTCATTAAATCACAACCAGCATTTAACATATCCGTAGCAAAAGTATGCCTTATAGTATGAGGAGAAATATGATAATCTATACCACACTTTCTTACAACATCATCAATCATCTTCCTAACATACCTAGTAGATAAAACTCCCCCATTCTTATTCAAAAATAAATATTCACTATCCTTACCACAAGAAAGCTTAACTCTACCATCCTTAAGATATAAATCTAATGTATCACTAGCATAAGCCCCATAAAAAACCATTCTCTCTTTACTACCTTTACCAAATATCTTAATACTATTATTATACCTATCTATATCACTAATCTTTATATTAACAAGTTCCATAACCCTAACTCCAGTAGCATAAAGCATCTCCAAAATAAGTAAATTTCTCTGATCAATAGCCTTACTCTTATCAAAATAATCAAACATAATATTCAAATCAACATCCTTAGCATACCTAGGCAACGCCTTAGCCCTCTTTGGATTAGAAATATCCCTAAAATAATTTACAGAAACAATACCTTCCCTAACTAAATAATTATAAAAACTTCTAATAGAACTAAGTTTCCTAGAAATACTATTCCTATTTAAATTTCTAGAATACATATACTCCAAATACTCTCTAGCTATAACCTCATCTATATTAACAATATCCGTATAAAAATCATATAACTCCATTAAATCATTTCGATAATTAACTAACGTATAGCTAGAATCTTTCTTAACAACACCTAAATACTTTATAAAATCATCTATATACTTCATATTCTAACCTCATAATAAGTATAACACTCTAAAATTTACTTGTAAATTTTATTAACAATAAGTATTATACAATTATTAAGTATAGTCTTATATTAATAACTACATAAAAATCCAAATATAAAAACTAAAAAAAGATAGCATTAATTATTACTATCTATTAAACATAAAATTATTATATTTTAAATTTCACTCATAAACTTTATAATGTTTATTAAGTACTAGCAATTTCTAACATATTTACATTTTTACTCTTATATGAGGTCTATAATATATTTTATAAGAAGAATTACCTCTACTATAGATTGTCCAAGTAGGTTTACAATATGTAGAACTATTAAACAAAAATTGAACTACAGGTAATCCATTAGTTTCAGTATATATATTAAATGTTGGAACACCAGCATAAAAAGTTGATAACGACTGATAAGAACATTTATGAGCCATTTCCCAATAACAATGTGTAAAGCTTGAACCACTACCTCCATTAGTAAAAGAAAAATAAGTATCACCAGAAGCCATATATCTATTAGTTTCACCTGAAAGTCCACAAGCATACATTAAAGCTGCCCATGGATAATGTAATCCAACACTATTATTTAAAGTATCAACAAACCAAACAGTCATTGTATTAACACTAACAGCCTTTTGTGGACGTACCAAAGTATAATATAAACTAGAACCATAAGAATATCGATTAGTTTTTGTCGTTAATGAACAATTAGTACAAGTCCAACTAGAAGAACTATTGCTAACACTTCTATTACCTGCAGCTAAATTTGAGGAAGATGGTGCATATACTGGTTCAGTATAAATTGCCATACCAGTTCCAGTTACAGTTAAACCTGGATTGCTACTTACATTATCCCACCTAGATCCATTTCCCTGATATAAAGTACCATTAGAAGGAGCATTATATACAGTATGAGACTTTCCATCATATGCTGTTCCACTTTTAATCCAGTATAAATTACTAGAACTTGATAGACCTGAAGCAGTTCCAGATGCACTATCAATTGAACTAATTAATCCAGCACTATATTCTTGAGCAATAGTATTAGTACCATTACTATAATTTTTTATATAGTTATAAACACTACTAGAACCTGTTCCAGTTGAAGAATTATACGTATTACCTGAACTAGAACCAACAGTAGTATTTAAAGCAAGTTCACATACTCCGTTAGAATTATTTATAGTATACCATGATTTTCCCATATATGTAGTAGTACCACCTTTACTAGCACAAGTAAAATTTCTTGTCCATTTAGCATATAAAGTTTTAGCACTGTTAAAATAAGTATTAGTAAATGATGAAGTAATATTACCAGATGCATTTATAAGTTGTGTTCCACTTCCACCAGTACCTGTATAATAACCACCAAATGTATAACCTGTTCTAGTAGGTTTAGTAATTGGATTTGATGATGTTGACATTTTTTTACTATAACTACTATCTAAATATACTCCATTCGCATATCTCATATATAAAGTTTTTGTTCCTGCACTAGTAGCGCTCTGATTATTTAAAGTTATATTAAAACTATTATAGGTTATTGTAAAAGTCTTATTAACAGCCCCAGTATAAATACCTATTCCTTTTATGACTGCTGTTGCAGTACCTACATTAGTATTATTACTGTAACTTACTGTATAATGAGTATCTTTAGTTAAAGTAGTACTTCCATCTTTTACAGTAACCGTTGGTGTTTTTGCATTACCATCATATGAGTACGTTGTTGGATTTAAAGTAATAGTTGTATCTTCAATGTTTTTGCTAGTTACATCAACTGACTGAGATGCTATATTACCAGCACTATCCAT
>CALVPO010000032.1 GCA_944351345.1 uncultured Bacilli bacterium
CGAGATTTAGCATCTCGGTTTTTGGCATGGTTTACAAAGTAATGTTATCACTTTCAAATTCCTATTATATAAAAAAAGAGCAATTAATTTGCCCTATATTTTAACTCTCCCATTTGTGATGTCGGTATAAATCCAGGATTAGCTGATAATACATCTGGAATTCTATTGACAACAGTTGCACATGTTAATTCTACTGTTTGAGGTTTATCAATTACTAAATTAGTATCTGGTTCACCATAAATTGTCCATTTATTTGAATCAAATTCTTCTTTAGCATAAACTTTACCTATACATTCTGTTTCAATTGTTATACCTTCTTCTGTTGTAGTAGTTACTATAGCACTCATTCCTGTTGCCATTTCTTTTGAAACAGTCATATTTAATGTACTTGAATATATATCTTCTTTATACGTTTGAGGTACACATTTTTGGGTTTGACTTTTTACTTTTAATTTTAATTTATCACATAACCAGCCATTTACGTTCCACATATAACTTGGCTGATAATTCCCTTCTTCTATAATTTTTTGTCTTTCTTCGTCAGACATTCTATCTACAGATGCTATTTTTTTATCAAATTCATCTAATGTTAGTCCTGCTCCATGAGCTTGTGCTAGAGCTATTCCATAATCTTCAACGTTATATGAAGATGAACCTTTAATTTTTGTTATATTATGGGTTGCGCCAGCTATAGTAGTAATTAAATTTCCCCAAAAAGCATCTTGATACCCACTTCCAGTTATTGTACAGTTTGTTTTCTTTGCTAATTCATCTATTTCTTTCGTTAATGTAGGTGATGAATTCATTGAAAAAAATGCCTCTTCACATGTTGTTATAGCATTTATTCCTAATTTAGCACATAACATTAATGCTTCTTTTACATCTTTCATTAAACTCATTGTTGTAACGATACAAATATCAGGATTTACTTTTTTTAGCATTTCTTCTGCATTTTTAACATCTGTTACTTGTACATTTTGTTTATCTGTTCCTATTATATCTCCGATATCTTTTCCTATTATATTAGGATTTATATCTATAGCACCTACTATTTCCATCCCTTGTTCTATTGCATATTTCATAGTATAAGCACTCATTTTGCCACACCCATATTGAACTACTTTAATTTTATTCATTTTATCAAAATCCTTTCTTAAACACTTGCTTGAACTGAGGTTATTGCAACTACACCTACTATATCATCGGCTGTACAACCTCTTGATAAGTCATTTATTGGTTTAGAGATTCCTTGAGTTATAGGTCCATATGCTTCAGCTTTTGCTAGCCTTTGTACTAATTTATATCCTATATTTCCAGCATCTAAATCAGGAAATATCAATACATTTGCATGGCCTGCAACTTTTGAATCTTTGGCTTTTGCCTTTGCTACACTAGGTACAATGGCTGCATCTAATTGTAATTCTCCATCTATTTCATATTCTGGATAATTCTTTTGAGCGATTTTACAAGCTTCTATTACTTTATCTACATCTGGATGAGTAGCACTTCCTTTTGTTGAATGAGATAACATAGCTACCTTAGGTGTTACACGTGTTAATAATTCAAAACTTTTAGCTGATGTTCCTGCAATTGTTGCTAATTTTTCAGGATCTGGATTTTGTTCTAGACCTGAATCTGCAAATAAAAATGTCCCATCTGCTCCATATTGACAATTAGGTACTGCCATTAAGAAGAACGCTGATACTAATTTTACTCCTGGAGCTGCTTTTAAAATTTGTAAAGCAGGTCTTAGAGTATTAGAAGAAGAATGACAAGCACCTGATACTGCTCCGTCTGCCTTACCTTCTTTAACTAACATGCATGCATAATACATATAATCATTTAGTAATAATTCTTTAGCTTTTTCTTTTGTCATACCTTTTTCTTTACGAAGCTCATATAATTTATTTATTAAATCTTCTGTTAAATCAGATTCATATGGATCTATAATTGTTGAACCTGATATATCTATACCAGAACTATTTTTTTCTATTTCATCTTTTTTTCCAATCAATATTATATTAGCAATTCCTTCTTTTAGTATTTTTTCTGTTGCTTGAAATGTTCTTCTATCCATAGTTTCTGGTAAAATTATTGTTTTTTTATTTTTTTTTGCTCTATCTTTTATAGACTCTATTATATTACTCAATAATTATCATCTCCTATTTAATTATAACAAGTTATTTTATTTAAGTAAATTAATTTAAGACTATTTGACATTTTCAATTGTTTTTTTTATAAGATTAGAAACTACTATTATCTGCTTATCATTGTATTTTCTACTGCATGTTATTAATATTAATTTATTTTCTAAATTTTTAGATATTTTTAAGTATCCTGTTTTATTTATATAGTAAATGTCAGTGACACTATATTTATATATGTAGTTTTTATAATGTATGTAAATTATATCAGTTGGTTTTAATAAATGTAAATTATTGAAATAAGCATTTTTATTATTTCCTGAATGAGCAGCTAATATAAAATTATTCTCTTTTATTTTAGAAGAAGATAATATTTCTACATTTTTATCTATATTATTTAATTTATTATCAAATGGATATACTTTTTTTATTAAATTTATTTTAGGAATATCTAATACCAATAAATACTCTTCATTTTTATTATGTATAATATTAAAAATTTTATTATATATAATATTATGTTTTATTTTAATATTGGATTTCGTTTGAATTTTAGGAAGAGTTGAGAATATTTGTATTAATACTAATATCAATATAAAACTAAATATTAGTATTATTTTTTTTCTTTTTATAAATTACAACTCCTATTATAGTGATTAATATAGGTATTAAAAATAAATATTTATTTTGATTACTTAAAGTATTTGGTATTTTAATTAACTGTTTTTCATTTAATTTATTTATTAGTGTTAATTTTATATCTTTACTATTATCATCAACTGTAAAGCATACTTTTTCTTCATTCAAAATATATTTAGGTGATACTTTAGTTTGTTTAAAGCAATAATTGCCTTTTGTTAAATTATTTATTTTTATATTTCCATCTTTATCTGTAATACTTGAATTTATTAAGTCATTATCTTTATATAGTTCTATTGTTGATGATTGTACTGGTTCTTTTTTGGTATCAATATTATTTATTGTTACATTGCTCGTATTTATTATTTCGGTTAATTCTACATTTTTTTCTACTATTTTAGTTTTATTATCTTTATTAATTAATTTTATACACTCTTCTCTATTAGAATTTTTCTCTTTTATACAATACTCTCCTAATTGTAAATCTGCTATTTCTAAATTGCCATTTTTATCTGTTTTGTAGCTATTAATTAATTCTTTATTTCTATATAATTCTATTTCTATATTTTTTCTTTTTTCTAATATTTTTTCATAATTATTATTTTTAGTAATAATTGTTTCTTGATTTGTTATGACATTTATTTTTCCTATTATTGGTGCATTTAAATAATCTACATTTATTACTACTTGATCATTTATGTATGAATATTCTGTTTTATCATTAATAGTTACTGTTATTTTTTCTTTGTTTGTTAAATATCTAGATGGGGTTGATACTTGCTCTATTATGTATTCTCCATAGGGTAATTGAATAGGTAGAGTTAATTCACCATTTTTATTAGTTGGAAATTCTGTTATTTTGTTATTATCTTGATCTATATATGTTATGTATCTATTTGTTTCTTTATCTTTTATTTTATATAAAATATTCTCTTCTTTTATATTATCTTTTGTAATTTTATCTTTAGTAGTTATATGTAATTTACTTAATATTTTTTTATCTAATAAATAATATTTTACTGTTGGATTAGTATTTTCATCAATTACTATTTCTATATCTTTTATTTTATCATAACCATAAGTACTATTCATTTGTTTTACTTTATATATTCCATAAGGTAATGTTACTGTATCGGGACCTTGCTCTGTTGTTGTAATGCTAGTATATAATTTATCTTTATTATCATATATATTAAATTTAATTCCTATTTCTCTTTGAGGATTGTCTCCTAGTTCATACAATTTATTTATTTCTATAGTACTTTTTATGACTTCTTCCACTAAAGTTAGTTTATTATTTTGACTATTTAAATCTATTTCATATATTTTTTCATTTAATTTATAACCTTTACTTGCTTTTGTTTGCTTTATATAATATTTGTCATGATATAAATTAGGAATTTGATTTTCTCCTGATTTATCAGTCGTGAAAGTTGCTACTAATTTTTTATTCTTGTCGTAAACTTCATATTCAGCACCAACCAAAGTAGCTTGTCCACTTGGAGTGTTAGTTTTAGTATCTTGGTCAATTAAGTTAGTTGTCAATGTTTCACCAACAATATTTAGAGTTATAGTTTTATTTTTGTTATTATCATCTAAATTTCCTGACGAAATTAATGATTGAGAATCTTCATAATAATATAATACAGAACCATAATCATAATAATTTTCTTTTTCTAAAACTATTACATCTTGACCTATATAATTATTATTTATATTTATTGTTAAAATATTATTATTTATATTTACTTTTTGATTACCTTTAGATTTTATATTATATAGTGATAAAATATTTTTGGAATCTGTTAATGTTATTGTATCTCCTACTTTGCAATCTAATGTAGTTGCTAAAGACAATTCTTCTTTATATTTTTTTATGTGTTCTCTTATTTCTGTTTTATATGTTTCTATATTTATTTTTGGCCCGTTTATATCTAATTCATTTGTCCATGAAACGTTTACACTATATAGTGCTTCCCATATTATTTCTTGAGTAGCCATATAATATTTATAGTCATCATGTCCTTTATATCCATATCCAAAATAAGAAGCTATTTTAACATACTCTAACTTACTTGGAAGAAACTTAGTTATTTGAGATTGCTCTGTAACATCTTGTGTTGAATTATATATATTTGTTGTTACTTTTCTACCTAATTGTATACAATAAGCTATTTTTCCATTAACTTTATATATTTCTAAATTATAAAGATGAGTTTTATCTGATAATGGAGCTACAGCATAAATTCCTTCAACTTGATTTCTTACTAAGTTTGAATCTTGTGTTCCGGCATATACTTTAGTTACTGCTAATAAAATAGAAATTACAATTAGTATAAGTAATATTATTTTTCTTCCTCTTTTTATCTTTTTTGTTAGTTTTATTTTTTTCATGTTTTTCCTCCTCTACTTATATTATTTGCTGTTTAATAGGCATTTCCCTTCTTGTTATTGAAAAAAAATAAAAAAACTAACAAAAATTATAATGTTAGTTAATTTTACCAAACGTGTATTCGCTCTTTAGAAGCAATATACATATCATTATATTTGTTTATGTTATATACTTCATAGAATGTGTCTGTTGAAGATAAAGTTGCATTAACTCTATATTTAGATGGTGCATGAGTGTCTTGAAGTAATAACAGCTTTTGATATTCCTCTGTTGATACTGTAGCCCACATATTTGCTAAAGATTCATACATATCTTTTAATTCATTATCTGTTGCATTCTTAGAATTAGCTAAGTTAGTTATACAAGAAACCGCACCTAAATCTGCTATATTTTCATTAACTGTTTTTTCACCATCTATATATTCTCCATCTATGACTTCATATTTATTATAATAATTGATAACTTTTTTCTTTAATTTTTTATACTTACTTAAATCTTTATTTGTCCACCAATTATTTATATTACCATATTCATCAAATTGTGAACCATTATCATCAAAAGCATGAGTTATTTCATGAGCTATTACCATGCCAATAGAACCTAAATTTTGGTAGTAAGTATGGTCTATGTCAAAAAGATTTATTGAAGCTACAGGAAAATTTATAGAATTATCACTAGGGTTATAATAAGCATTAACCGTTGTTTGAGATATTGCTTGATCTTTTTTATTTGTATTCAATTTATTTATTTCATATTCTTTTATTTTATCACTTATTTTTATAATATTTTCAACTAGAGTATTTTCTTTTTCTAGATCATATTCTTTAGAATACTTGGGATAATCTTCTTGCAATCCTATATTAATTTTTATGTTTTTTAACTTGGTTATAGCTTTTTTCTTTGTTTTGTTACTTAACCAGTCTAGTGATTTTAAATCTTTTTCATAATATTCTATTATTTCAACAATCATGTCTTCTATATATTTCTTTTCTTTAGCGGTTAGGTACTCACTTTGATATTTTTCATCAATATCATAGCTAAATAATGTTTTTATTACTTCATTTGCTTTATCTATATTTGTTTTAGTGTCTTCACTGGTTCCTGATATTTTATTATTTAATTCATATATTAAATTTGAGTAATCATTTGATAAATAGAGAGCATAATTTTCTAGTATTTTTAGTTTTACGTATTCTTTTAATAATGAAAGATTTTCTTCTGTTAAATAGTTATTTAAAGCTTTATAATTATCAATATCTATTATACTAAATTTAGTCCCTTGAGGAATATTTTTTGTTTCTAAATAATAATCTATATCAATATTTGTATATATTTTTTGTAAATCATCTTTAGTTATTATATTATAATAGCTAGATATATCGCTTAATTCGTTTGATAATTTTGATTTACTTGCTATTGATTCATACATTGATGTTATTTTACTAGATATTTCTCTAGCTTTTTTTTGATCATAGCCATATTGTTTTAATAGTTTTATACCATATTGTTTTATTAGAGCCTTATAATTCATATAATCTTCATTTACATAATAATCACTGCTAGTACCAAAATCAAAAGTTATTGGAGAAAAGTAAATAATATTTTTACTTGTATCTTTAAAGTCAGCATCAATTGTAATATTAGTAAAAATATCAATACTTAAATCGTTTTCTATATCAATAGCATTTTTTATAAACTCATCTATATTACTAGAAGTATCTATTTTATCTAAATATGGTTCTAATGGTGATATTCCTTCTCTATTTCTCTCTTCATCATCTAATAATTGGTTATATAGTATATTTAAATTTTTGTTTTCATGATTATTTAATAAGTCTTCTACAATCTTATCTGTTTGTTTATCTACTTTATCTTGAGCTTCGGTAAAGGTACTCCAGGTATATTCTCCTTTTTCTATCTTATTGGTATTTAATAATTTTTTATTTACATATGAATAATAATCGTCTTTTAAATTTATATTTTCTTTATCTTGGCAAGAAGTTGTTAATAATAATATAAATATTAATGTTAAATATTTTAAGTATTTCATAATTATTCTCCAAATAATACTTTTTCTGATTTATATTGTCTTATTATATAATATATTACTATAACAACATATATTATTGATGATATAAGGACGATTAAGATATTTAAATAATTAAAGTTTTTAGAGAATATATCCATTAGTAGTTGTACATAATTGGCAATAGGTATTAAGTAATATATCGTACTTATTTTAATACCAATTAAAGAGATCATCATAGGGATTATTGTTATAATACTTAAAACTTGTGATGATGATTGAGCTTCTTTATATGTTTTGGCAAATGATGTGATTGCTATAGATAAACCTGATATAAATAGAGAAGCTGAAATACAAGTAATGATTCCTATAATAATTGTTGTTATGTTTATTGAAAAAGTTATTGTTTTAAACATTTCAAATATTTCTGATGCTATTAGGATACTTCCTATTGTTAAAATTAAGCCAATTAGAGAAGCAATTATTCCTGTTATTACTGTTGCTAAATATTTTCCTATTATTAATTCACTAGATCTTACAGGAAATGTTAATAGAGTTTCTAAAGTACCATTTTCTTTTTCAACTGCTGTTGCTGAGGTGGCCATATTGGTACTGGTTAAGACAATTGACATTATTATATATGTAAATGATATTGAGAAAATTATTTCTAAAATGAAGTTTTCTCCTTCTAAGTCTTTTATTTTATACTCAAAGTTATTATAAGCTTTGTCAACATCTATGTCTTCTCCTGTTAAATATAATTTTGCTAAATGGTTATTATAAGATTCTAAATAAGCGCTTACATAGTTTGATACATACATTCCTTCTTCAGAATCTTCGTTAGTATATATAGTATAAGTATTCTTGTCTTCATTATAATCAATATAACCTGAGACTTTTTCTTGTTTATAAGCTTTTTTCATTTCTTTTAATGTTTTATAATATTTAGGTTTTAGATTACATTCTTTTAGAATTGATGTTTCTGTTGTGTTTAGTTCATAATTTATGGCAATATTATATGTTTCTTCTTGGGATTGGTTTTCATACATATATGAATATAAGAAAATCATCATTGGGATTAGAATAGGAAACACTAAGAGAGTAATTAAAGTTTTTCTGTCTCTTAAAATAGATCTTAATTCTTTTTTTATGGTTATTATAATACTATTTTTATTCATTGTTACCTCCTACTAATTTAAAGAAACTATCTCTTAAGTTAGTTGTTTTAGTTTGCTTTTTTATTTCTTTTGGAGTGCCTGTTGCGATAATTTTTCCTTTATTTATCATTATTATTTTATCACATATATTTTCGGCTTCTTCCATATAATGAGTTGAATATAATATGCATTTTCCTTCTTTACGCTCATCTTTTATAAAATCTAGTATTACTTGACTTGAAACAACATCTAAGCCACTTGTAGCTTCATCTAATACATAATATTTGGGATTATGAATTAGGCATCTTGCTATAGATACTCTTTGATATTGGCCGGTTGATAAGTTTTCTATTTTTTGGTGTTGAAATGAATCTATATCAAACTTTTGAATAATTTTTTTTATTCTGCTTTTTAGTTCTTTATTAGGAACTTCATAATATTGTCCACACATACTTAGTAATTCATAAGGAGAAATATCTTTATATAATTTAGTATTACCTGATAAATAAGCTATTTTCTTTTTTATGTCAATAGCATTTTCTTTATAATTTTGATTATCTATACTAACACTTCCTGAGGTTGGTTCCATAATTCCTGCTATTATTCTTAAAAGTGTTGTTTTACCTGCTCCATTTGGGCCTAGGACTCCTATTATTTCTCCTTCTTTAGCGTTAAATGAAATATTATTATTGGCATAGAAAGATATTGTTTCTTTTTTGTTTTTTCTTTTTGTAAATTTTTTCTTTATATTTTTTACTTCTAGCATAAAATCAGCTCTTTTCTATTTAGTTTTTTCTTTTATATTATAGCAAATTTTTTATATTTATTGTTGATTTTTTAGTTAATTAATAAAAAAACTAAATTATGTTAAAATAACTTAGTTTAATTTTAGTAATTTTTTTGTTTTAGGTTGGGATATATTAATATTTTGATAACTACTATCGTTTGTTATATCTTTAATTATATTTAGAAAATTAGGAATATCTACTTCTTGATTTTCTTTGGTTGCTTCTATTTCTAAGATAATATTAGGATTATTTGCAAATATATCTAATCTAAAGTATTGTTTATTGTAGATAAATACTATTCTTGTCTTTTTTACTTCTGATATTATAGAAGTAGTATTTAACATATTATAAAATTCTTCTTTGGTTATTTTACTATCTTTTATAATCTCTTTTGTGCCATTTTTTGTTCTTCTTTGAATAGTACAATAGTAGTTTGCTCCTTCTTGATATGTTATTTTTCTTAATCTTTTTTCGTAGTTATGATAATAATTTGGTTTTAAATAATATTGTTCTATATTAGTTGTTGTATGAGGATAAGTTGCTAGTAGTGATAAGTCTGATTTAATTGGATTAATTAAGAATTTTCTTTCTCTTCTAATAGATATAGGATTTCCTAAAAATTCTTGAATAGCTGTTAAACATTTTTCTAATTTTTCTTCAAAATTTCCTTCGTTATTAAAAACTTTTAGATAATTATGTCCTATCCAGGCATTCAATGTTTTTTTATCTAATTCTCTTGCTTCTTCTATAGTTTCTGTTCTGGCACTATTATTTTCTAAGGTATAATATTCTTCTTTACCGTCTGCTGCTGTTACTAAATGTAAGATCATATCATATCTATTTAGTAAAGATATTCTTGTGTATCCGAATTCTTTTATTACTTCATTAAATTGTTCTTTAGTTATATATGCTTGATTATCTAGTGCTCCTCTATCACATATAATGATACATTTAGTATCTTTATCTAGTAATTTTATTGCTTGTTGATAGAAATTTTCTTTTCCTAACTGATAATTTAAAATTAGTTTTTGAAAATTTAATAGATCAATTTTAGAATTACCAAATGGTTTAATTCCACTATTGATTAATTCAGTTGCACTTTCTGGTATTATTATAACATAATATCCTAAGCTAGTTAATTCTTCTTCTATTTTACTAATAGCAGTAGTTTTCCCGGCACAAGGTCCTCCTGTTAAGACTATTTTCCCATATAATTTTCCCAATATAATCATTCCTTTCTTATGTGTATTTTTTACACTTATTTATATAATAGAAAAATGTATTTATTATACATGTTATTTGAACTTATATGCTATAGCGGGTTTTTTTCCTTCGAATTTTATTTGTTTTGTCGTCGGTTCTATTATATTTTGAGTTAATAATTTTTTTCTAAAATTTCTTCTATCTAAATTTATACCCAAAATTGATTCATAAACTTTTTTTAGTTCTGGTAGAGTAAAATAATTTGGAAATAATGATTTTAAAATATTTGTTCGCATTATTAATTCTTTTAAATGAATTATGGCATCATCTAGTATTTCATTGTGATCATAAGCTAGATTGGGAATTTCTGTTATTGGAAACCAATTAGCATTATCAGTTTTTCTGGTTTTTCTTAAAATATTTACTTTATCTATATCTACAACACCTAAATATGATATACCTACCATTCTCATGATTGGAGAGCGATTTATTTTTCCGAAAACGTTGCATAAATTTAAATCTATGTTTTCAATACCTGATTTTTCTTTAATTTCTCTTAAGGCTCCATCTTTTATTTCTTCATCATTGTATAATGCTCCTCCTACTAAGGCCCATTTACCATAATATGGTTCATTACTTCTTTTTATTAATAATACTTTTATAATACCTTTTTCAATAGTAAAGATAGATGATATTACATGTATTCCTTGATTAAGATACTTAGGATTATTTTTTTCCATTATTCCTCCTTCCATTTATATTATATGTGTATTATTTACACTTGTCAATACTTTTATTAAATTATATTATTATGGATAAGAATATTTTTAAATTAAGATTCATAGGCTATTTTGGGAGGAATTGAATTGAATATTATTGATAATAATTTTAAGATGCTTAGTAATATTATAAAAAATAGTAGTTTAGAAGATATTTATCAAAATATAAGGAATGGTTTTAATAGAATTGGTCCTGATATTCAAGAGGGGCTAGAGAATTATTTTGATAAGTTTCCTTATTGGGGAAAAATAAAAAGAAACAATGGAATATACGAAGAATTATATTATAGGGCAAAGTCTCTTAAAGAACATATAGATGATTATGTATGGCTTTATGATAAACTTGGAGATTATAGATCTAAGAAACTTTTGTTTGCTATTTTGAATAATTGGTATCAATTTGACTTTGCTACTTTAAATACTAGTATAGAGAAAAATTATCCACATTATTTTGATTTAGATTTAGTTAAATGTACTGAAAAAGAAGTTTTTGTTGATTTGGGAGCATATACTGGAGATACTGTTATAGATTATTTAAATTATTATGGAGCTGATAATTATAGTAAGATATATTGTTATGAGATAACTGATGATAGTTTTTTAGTTCTTAAAAATAATCTTTGTTATTATCCTAATATTAACTTTGTGAAAAAGGCTGTTAGCAATGAAATTGGAAAGTTATATTTTTTAAAAAGTGAGGTTGATGATTCGGCTAATATGGTTACAGGTAGTGGTGATATAGAAATAGATTCTACTACAATAGATGAAGATATTAAAGAATGTATTAGTATGATTAAGATGGATATTGAAGGATCTGAAGTTAAGGCATTAGAAGGGGCTAAGAGTCATATTATAAATGATCATCCAAAACTTCTTATTTCTGTATATCATAATCATGATGATTTGTGGAAAATTCCTAAGATGATTGAGGAGATGTGTTCTGGTTATAAGTTTTATTTAAGATACTATGGTAATAATATTTTTCCTACAGAGACAGTTTTAATTGCTATTTATGAAAATAAAGAAGATTTAATATAAAAAAACTGATAAATAGATGATTATCTAAATATCAGTTTTTATATATATATATTATTTTATTCATTAGATTCTAAAATTTCTTCTATTCTTATTAATCTATTATATTTACATATTCTTTCAGTTCTAGACATTGAGCCTGTTTTTATTTGACCTAGATTAAGTCCTACTGCTAAATCTGAAATGGTTGTATCTTCTGTTTCTCCACTCCTATGAGATATTATTGTTTTATAACCAGCAAGTTTTGCTAGATTAATAGTTTCTAAAGTTTCTGTGAAAGTTCCTATTTGATTTGGTTTTATTAAAATTGTATTTCCAGCTTTATTATCTATTCCTTTTTGTAAATATTTTTTATTTGTTACAAATAAATCGTCTCCTACTATTTGAATTTTTTTACCTAGACGTGTTGTAATTAACTTAAAGCCTTCCCAATCATTTTCAGATAGTGGGTCTTCTATAGAGATTATTGGGTATTTGTTTATAAGTTTTTCATAATAATCTATTAGTTCTTTACTTGTTAATATTTTATTTTCACTTGATAAAGTATATTTATTATTTTGATATAGTTCACTTGCTGCTATATCTAGAGCTAAATAGATATCTTTTCCTGGTATATAGTTTGCTTTTTCTATTGCTTCTATTATTAATTCTAATGCTTCTTCGTTACTTTTTAAATTAGGGGCAAATCCACCTTCGTCTCCTACTGCTGTATTTAAATTTTTGTCTTTTAGAACTTTTTTTAGGGTGTGAAATACTTCTGATGCTATTCTAATTCTTTCTTTTATAGTATCTCTTTTTGGAATAATCATAAATTCTTGAAAATCTAATTGATTGTCAGCATGAGCTCCTCCATTAATTATATTTATCATAGGAATTGGTAGTTTTTTTCCATTTCCTACATATTCATATAATTCTTTGTTATTATTTTTGGCACTAGCTTTTAGATTGGCTAAGGAAATTCCTAAAATTGCATTAGCACCTAAGTTTGATTTATTTTCTGTTCCATCTAGTTTAATCATAATTTCATCTATTTCTTTTTGGTTTTCAGATTCCATACCAATTAAAGCACTTTTTAGTGGTCCATTAATATTACTAATAGCTTTTTGTACTCCTTTACCTAAATAACGACATTCTTTGTCTCTTAGTTCTAGTGCTTCTCTTTGGCCTGTTGATGCTCCACTAGGGACAGCTGCTCTACCTATTATTCCATTTTCTAATATTACATCAACTTCTACTGTAGGATTACCTCGTGAGTCTAATATTTCTCTTCCAATAATATTTTTTATTTTCATACCTGTCTCCTTTATTTTTATTATTGGAATTTTTATTTAAATTATACTTTTTATTTTTATTCAAATAAAAAAGCTATTTTCTTATTTATAGCTTATTTTCTATTAATTTAATATTTTTCTGTTTTAAATAATCCTCTATAGTTTGGTTATCTGTTAAAACTATTTTTTGAGCATTTAAACTTTTAAAATATTTCATTTTATCATCATACTGTGCTAATTTCCATTTAATATATTTCTCACTATTTCCTCTTGCTCTATATCTTTTAATATAGTTTTTTAAGCTATCTTTTGATGGATAACATAAAATAAAATCTATTTCGTTATTTATATATTCTTTTATAATGTCTTCTCTATCCCAAACTAAAATAATATCATATTTCTTTTGGGCTTTTTTTATAGCATTTATATAGTTTTGAGGCCAAAAGGGATTAGTTTTTCTTTCTTCACCTTTCCGTTTTTCAAATGGAATATGAAGCATATTACTATCATCATATACAAATTCTGCGGCATCTAAATCTATTCCGTTTTTATATTTGCTTGCCAATGTTGTTTTTCCTATTCCTGAAAACCCAGCGATTACTATTCTCTTGCTCATTTATT
>CALVPO010000033.1 GCA_944351345.1 uncultured Bacilli bacterium
CTCCTATATTTTATTGTAATTACTTCTTTTATATAAATGTTAATAAGCTATTTGTTACTCATACAAAACATATGGATACTCTTTCGTTCCATCATGTGCAACATATCTAAGTCCAAAATTATGTAAATCAAAAAATCTTGACGCTATCCAATATCCAGATGACGAACCATCAGCTTTTGTTGCTTTTAATGTTCCTAAAGCATTCATAACTAAATTATAATCTTTTTCATACAAAGTATCTTCCCCACCTTTATATTCAGGAAAATCATCCATATTATTATTATTCTCATAATTAAATTCAATTAAAGATTCAGTTTGTCCATTGTATCCAAAAGATCTTGAATCTGCGGTATACCTATCATTCTCATATCTAGTTACAAAATCATTTAATATAGCTACATAATTTCTATAATCATCTGTGTTAATATCTGTATATCCCCCATCAGTGCCACGCATACCTATAGTAGCAGAGGACACATATTCACTAATTATGTCTACTGTACCATCATCATTTATATTTATGACTCTCCATAACATCAGTTCTTGACCTGATGTATCAGTTGGAATTAATGATACATAATTTCCTAGTTCAATTGGAGGTGATGGTGGAAAACATTTGTTATAAGTCTCATCTAGAGCATCTTGGACATTAGTAGCTTCTAGACCACTATTAGAGTTATCATAAGTAACATTTTTAGAATATATTGTATTAGCAGCATATACACTAGTACCTGCTAACACAAAACCTAGACTAAAAGCTATAACTAGTTTAAAATTTTTATTTATAAACTTAAATATTCTTTTCAATATTAACACCTACCTATTTTTCATTCTATTTTAACGTTAAAAAAAAAAAAAAAAAAAAAAAAATATTTTTAATAAAAAAAAAAAAAAAAAAAAAAAAAAAAAAAGCAACTATTTTTAACTAATAAGTTACAAATTTCCGAGTAACTAATAGTTTATTATAGTTGTAATTGTATAAATTTATTAGTTAATCATATTATATAAATAAAGGAACAAATTAAGTTAATTTACACATAAATTCCCATATTTTTTTAAAACTCTTTATTTTTCTAGTTTTAGGTGCTATAATATGAAATACTTTTAAAGGAGGATGATTTGATGAAGAAGACTTTGAAGTTAATTATACTTTTAATATTAGTTTTGGCGTTTTCTGTTGCTGTTAATAATAATTACTATAATTTAAGAGATAATATTCAAAGTTTTTTGAATAGTACTTTTGCTTTTGCTAGTGAAAAGACTAATGATCTTCAAGATATTATTTCTAATGGGAAGTTAATAAGTGATGATGATGTTTCTTCTTTAGAAGATTCTGGTATTACTGGTGAAGATTATACTCAAGAATCTACTTATTATCCATATTATGAACTACTTAGTTCTAACGAAAAGACTTTATATAAACAAATTTATGCTAATATGAATTCTCTTGCTACTACTTTTGTTCTTACTACTAAGGTTAGTTCAGATGAAGTTAATAAGTCAATAGAAGCTGTATATAATGATCATCCTGAGTTATTTTGGTTAAATACTAGTTATTCTTATAAATATACGGCTAATGGTAATGTTGTACAAATTATTTTAAGTTTTAATGATACGGCTAAAAATATTGATAGTGCTAAGAATAAGTTTAATGCTAGTGCTAATAAAATTATAAATGGTGCTAATAAACTTAGTACTAATTATGAGAAAGAAAAATATGTTCATGATGCTATTATAAAACTTGCTAGTTATGATTTGAATTCTGATATGAATCAGAGTGCTTATAGTGCTTTAGTTAATGGTAGTACTGTTTGTGCTGGATATGCTAGGGCATTTCAATATATTATGATAGAGTTAGGAATTCCTACCTATTATGTAACTGGTACTTCTAATGGAGAACATGCTTGGAATATTGTTCGTCTTAGTGATGGATATTATAATGTAGATTTGACTTGGGATGATAGTAATGGTGTTTCTTATACTTACTTTAATTTAACGGATAAAGATTTTGCTAGTAGTCATACTAGAACTGGTTTTTCAGTTTCATTACCAGCTTGTACTGCCACTAAATATAGAAAGTTAGAAACAAAATCTAGTAGTAGTAATTCTACAAAAAAATATTATAGTAGCAGTAATAAATCTAGTAATAATTCTAATAGTAATAATAGTACTAGAAATAATAATAGTAATAATACAAACAATAATTATAATAATGATGTAAGTAATAGTAATAATAATTCAAATTATAATACTAATGATTATGAATATGCTAATGATAATAATTCTAGTACAAATGATAATATAGATAATTCAAATGAGACTAATACTTATGTTGATACTAATAATGATAGTGTAAATCAAAATTTAGATGAGAATAATACTGATGTTTCTAGTAATGTTAGAGAGTAAAATATTAAAAACATAGATTAATTTTTCTAATAATTTTAATCTATGTTTTAATTTTATTATCTAATTTACTAATTTCATTAATAATATATTTTTTGGTGTCATTATAAGTTAAATTTAAGACTATAGAAAATTCTGTATATAAGTATTTTTCAGCTAGTTCAAAATAGTTTTGGTCTTTTTCCCCTACTTTTTTATTGTTATCTAATCTTTTTTTATTTCTTAAATATGAGGTTTTGATTATTTTTACTAAATCTAATAAGTTATTGCTTTTTAATAATTCTTTATATTCCATTTCGATTAGTTTATCGTTAGTAGTAATTATATTTACTTTAGGAATTTTATTTATAATTTTAGTTAATTCTTCTTTTGTTATTAGATTTCTTCAGTCTTTATTATCAGTTGGAATATTAATTTTTAATGTTTTATCATTAATTGGTTCTAATATATAGTAATCTTTGTTGTGGAAGTAGTTCTTTTTTATTTCTTTTACTATACATACATCTTTTTTGTATACTACGTATTCGTTTAGTTTAAACATGGTTATCCTCCTTATAAATAAAATTGAGTAGCTATAGACTGGTCTTACGCCAATAGCTACTCGTCTTATTTATATTATATCATTTTTTCTAAAAGAATCTTTAATTTAGAAATAATTTGTTATTTTTTGGAGCAAATGGATATTTATAATAACACTTCTTATAATATGAAAATTTATTCATCGATAACTGATAATTTGTTGATTGTTATAAATAAAATATTCCCGAGTTTTATAGTTGTTTTAGCGCAAAAGAAAGCTCAACCCCTTATTCTATAAGAATTTTATAATTTTTGGGGGCAGTATTAAATTTAAGTACTATAAAATACACTATTTTTATTAAAATCATTTTAATTTGATACGATTTTTACCTTTCTTAAACTATAAATAACATAAATAGAATGGTTTGTAAATAGAAAATAGATATTTATTATAGTACGTATAAAATTTCTGTATTCCTTATAAATAAAGGGGATAACAAGTGTACATAAAATTATATTACATAAATAAAATACTTAACTAAAATCATCACAAACCCTTATAAGTAAAGGCTAAAATGATGATTTTTTTATTACCAAACTACAAAACTCGGGTTATATCATTTTTTCTAAAAGAATCTTTAATTTAGAAATAATTTGTTATTTTTTGGAGCAAATGGATATTTATAATAACACTTCTTATAATATGAAAATTTATTCATCGATAACTGATAATTTGTTGATTGTTATAAATAAAATATTATGGATAAGGAAAGTGCCATTAAAAATGCTAATATAACATATAAAATTGAAGTTGGTTTGTATTTTTTTATTTTATTTCTATAATCTTTATAGTATTTTTTTAATAATTTTATTTTTAGATTTACAAGCCATAAAATAATAGTATTAGAAAATGTCATATATATAATTCTTGTAGATAAAAAATAAATCAAAAATATTATAAATCCTAAATTATAATAAACTAAAAAGCCAACTCTAAAAGAAAAAAAGGTTAAAAACATTCCTATCCAAAAGAAACCACTATAAGAATAGAATAAAGGACCTAATATAAAAATTAAAAAATTATTTTTATTATATAAATATTTTACTGCTTTGTCTTTAAAAAATAATTCTAAATCACTTTCTTTAATATTGTATTTACTCATGTCATGCAAAAAAATTCCTTCTGTATAACCACATTTTAAGCAATATGGTTTTGTTCCATAATCACTTGTTAACATAAATCCACATTTTGGACATTTTTTAATATTATTCATATAAATAACCACCACACTATCAATTAAATGTATTATTTATTATTTTAAGAATTTATCGTTTATAATTTTTGTATAGTCATAGTCATTCATTCTTAGACATTTTATTTTCTTTTTACTTACACTAGTGCTAATTTTTTCTACATTGTTATAGATATTGTTTTCACCATCTACTATTATCATTAAATCCTTATTATTATTTCCTGGTATTATATCTATTATTTTTGATTCTGGTATTACTATAGAATTTAGTATATTTCTATAACTTCTAGTGTTAAGTGGTGCTACAGGAGTAATTTGTAATGTGTGTAAGTCACTGTAGACAATGCTTCCTCCTAGGCTTAAGTTATATGCTGTTGACCCTATAGAAGTGGCAATTAATAGGCCATCTCCGGTGTATTTTTCTAGTATGACATCGTCTATTTTTACTAATAAATTAGTAGTTTTTAAATTTTTGTCTCTAATTAATATTTCGTTTAGGGAATAGAAATATTCTTCTGTTTTAGTAGTTGTTATTGTTGTTTCTTGTATTCCTATTTGTTCTATTTTATAAAATCCTTCTTTTAGTTTATGAAGAAAAGTATTTATTTCTTCTGGCTTTATTTCTTGGAGGAATCCTAGTGTGCCTGTATTTATACCAATATAATAAATGTTACTGTTAAATTCTGTTTCTTTTAACATTCTTAAGTAAGATCCATCACCACCTATGGCTATGGCTAATACATAATTATCATCATCTAAGATAAAGCCTTGTTCTAATAGTTGGTTATTTAAATATTTAGCTAGTTTTAGAGATTTATCATTATTATTAGGAAATAGTTTTACTCTTTTAATTTCCATTTTTACCTCCTTTACTTCCATTTTTTGTATTTATAATAATAAGATGGTCTATGTCCTCCTCCTGTTTTTTGTTTATTTGTTTTAGTAACTTTATTAGCAATTATTCTTCTGAATGCTGGGTCTAATAATTTTTTTCCTAATATTACTTCGTATACTTGTTGAAGTTCTCCTAAGGTAAAGAGTTCTGGCATCATATTAAAGACAATATCAGTGTATTCGGCTTTATTTTTTAGTCTTTCTATTCCTGATAAAATTGTTAAGGGGTGGTCAAAAGCTAGTTTGTCATTAGATATTATTTTGAATTGATATCTGTCGGTTGTTAATTCTTTTAATTCTTTTTTTATTTGGCATTTTATAGTTTCTGCACCATTATTTAAAATTATATCTACTATATTGTTTTTTTCGGTTATGGTTACGTCAAACCAGGAAGTATTTGGTGCTAGTTCGATATTTAATGTATTTTTATCTATTAGAGCAATATAAGATGTAGATATTATACGCATTCTAGGATCACGGTTAACGTCTCCAAAAGTGTATAATTGTTCTAGATAGATATTTTTTAGATTAGTTTCTCTTTCTAGTATTCTTTTGGGAGCGTCTTCTAGATTCTCGTCTATATTGATGAATCCTCCTGGTAAGCACCATTTGTCTTTAAAGGGATAATTGGTTCTTTTTACTAGTAAGATACTCATATGTTTTTTACTGGTTTTTCGATAATTTGTAACGGGTTCGTCTGATATTGATACGACTAGTATATCTGTTGTTAGGGATAATTTTTCAAAAATACTGGAGTCGTAATCTTTTAAAAATTCTTCTTCGCTATTATATTCTTTTCCGTCCATACTACACCAACTTTCTAGATTTATTGTAACATATTTATTTTAATTTTCAAATATTTATTTTAATATAGGCTTAAGTGTTGCTATTATTTCAGCTATTATTAATTTTTTATTTTCTGATCTAGTTTTTTTGGTTACTTTTAATTTTTTATCATAATATTTATTATTTCTTCTATTATAAATGCTTATATATACTATATTATCTTCGCCATAGGGATTGTTTGGGTCGGGTTTATTTATTTTTCCAGTTACTCCTATTCCTATGTCAGAGTTTGCAAAAGAAGATATTGTTTTACTCATGCTTCTAGCGGTTTCTTTGCTGTAGACGGAATATTTGTTTATGATATTTTCAGCTACGCCCATTTTTATTTTATATTCGTTTGAGTAAGTGACGGCTGAGAATTTTAAGACTTCGCTTGCTCCTTCTATATTAGTAATGGCGTTAGCAATAGCACCTCCTGTACATGATTCCATTGTTGATATAGTATAGTTTTTTTCTTTTAGTAGGTTTACTATTTCTTCCATAAAAATCAAATCCTTTCTATTTATAATAATATTATAACACTTATTTATGATGGTGTGGTTTATATAATGATTTCTTTTTTATGTAATTTAAGACGTTTTTATCTAGTTCTTTAGAAGTTGGCTCATAGTTATTAGATATTTTTTCTCTAATGGTTGTAGAAGAAATTCTTGATTGAAGTAAGTTTAAGATGATTATATTGTTGGAGTATTCTTGATAGTATTTAAGTATTTCTTCTACTTGGTCGTGGTTTCTTTTTATTACTAGTAATTTATAATTTGTTAGGATGTGTTTATAGTTTTTCCAGGTATATAGTTCTTTTAAGTTATCAGTGCCACATATAAAGTATATTTGGTCTTTGGGATATTTTTGTCTAAAATAATCTAGGGTTTGGTAAGTGTAGACTAATTTATTTTTTATTTCATAGTCTGATACTTCTAAGTTTGGATAATCTTTGGTCATTATTTTTAGCATAGTATAGCGAATGGGTGCTGGTATTAGGTCATCTTTTTGATAATAGTTACCTGTTGGAACGTATATTACTTTATCTAGATAGTTTTTGTTTACTAAGTCTAAGGCGATTTGTTTATGCATATTGTGGGGTGGATTAAAAGAGCCACCAAATATTCCTATTTTCATAGTTTTTTTATTTTTTTTAGCCAAATGTTGGCTGATGCATCACTTGGCATTCTTAAATCGCCTCTTGGACTTAGACTTACTGTTCCTACTTTTGGGCCATCTGGTAGACAGCTTCTTTTGAATTGTTGAGTGAAAAATCTTTTTAAAAATACTATTAGCCATTTTTTTATTTCTTCATCGCTAAATTTATTTTTAAAGGTATGTTTAGCTAAGAAGAATATTTTTTCGGGAGTGGCTCCGTAACGGAAGAAGTGATATAAGAAGAAGTCATGTAGGACATAAGGACCTATTTTGTCTTCTGTTATTTGAGTTATTTTTCCATATTCGTCTGGTGGTAAGAGTTCAGGGCTGATTGGAGTATCTAGGATACTTTCTAATACTGTTTCAATATTTTTAGGTAAAGTAGTTTTTTTCCATTCTACTAAACTGCGAACTAGAGTTTTAGGTATTGATGTATTTACAGCATACATACTCATATGGTCCCCGTTATAGGTACACCAACCTAAGGCTAATTCTGATAAGTCGCCTGTTCCTATGACAAGAGCATTTTCTTTATTAGCTATGTCCATTAGTATTTGAGTTCTTTCACGGGCTTGACTGTTTTCATAAGTAATGCTTCTATCTGTTTCTGGTAATTCTATATCTTTAAAATGAACTAGGCAAGCTTCTTTTATGGGGATTTCTTTTAGAGTGGCACCTGATTCTTTTACTAATTTGCAAGCGTTTTCATAGGTTTTATTTGTAGTACCAAAGCCTGGCATAGTTACACCAATGATGTTTTTGGGGGTTATTCCTAATCTTTTATATGCTTCTAATATCACTAGGAATGCTAAGGTAGAATCTAAGCCTCCTGATATTCCTATTACTGTTTTTTCTATATTAGTGTGGATTAATCTTTTTATTAATCCACTTGCTTGAATGGCTATAATTTCTTCGCATCTTTGGCTTTTGGTTATTGGATTAGTTGGCACAAAGGGATATTCAGAGTAATTTCTTTCTAAAGTTGTTATATGATCAGGACAAGTTACTTTAATTTCTTGATAATTTTCTTTAGGAGTGTTAGCCATATAACTAGTATTTTGAAGGCGATAATTCATTAATTTTTGGACATCTATGTCTGTATATATTGAATTACTTTCTGTCATAAAGCGTTTATTTTCTTTTAGAATAGTGCCATTTTCTGCTATTAGACAGTGGCCTGAGAAAACTAAGTCTGTTGTTGATTCGTTAATACCAGAAGAAGAATAACAGTAGGCACTAATGGTTTTGGCTGATTGATTTTTTATGAGATTTTTTCTGTAGTCATATTTTCCTACTATTTCATTACTTGCAGATGGATTGAAGATTATAGTTGCTCCATTTAGGGCATGATTGGTACTAGGTGGGTATGGACTCCATAAATCTTCACATATTTCTATTCCAAAACAAATATCTTCATTTTCTGAATCTTTAAATAATAAATTAGTTGAGATAGGTACTGTTTGATTACATAAGTTTATTTCGTTCTTTTGTAGTTCAAAACCGCTAGCAAACCATCTTTGTTCATAAAATTCTTTATAATTGGGAATGTATGATTTAGGGATAATTCCTAATATTTTTCCTGCTTTTATTACTACAGCAGTGTTATATAGTTTGTTTTCGTGTTTGATAGGCATACCTATAATACTTATAATATCTAAATTTTTTGTTTCTTCTAGGAGTTTGTTTAGATTGTTAATACATTCTTCTAGTAAGATATTTTGTTGAAATAGATCGGCACAGGTATAACCACTTAGGGATAATTCTGGGGTTAAGACAATGCTTACTTTATTAGTTGTAGCATTCTTTATTTCTTTTATTAATTCGTTAGTGTTAAATTCTACATCGGCTACTTTTAATTTTGGGGTGATAGTTCCTATTCTTATAAATCCATATTCCTTCATATTATTTACCTCTTTCTTATGGCTTTCTTGTTAATTTTCTAGTTTTTTCTATGAAATTATTTTTAAATGTTATATAATCTTTTGTTCCGTCTACATAGTAAGCTTCTGGCATTATAGTTCTTTTGTTTTCTTCATAGATATGACTCATTTGGTCGTTGCAATATGCTTGTTTAGTCCAAATATCTGGATCATCGTATATTAGGGCTCCTTTTTTAAATATTGGGACTTGAAGTTTTTTTAGATAGAAATTAGTAAGATCTTTTTGTTTAAGGTTATCTTGTAAGTTTATTATTCTTATGTCTTCTTTGTTAGTTAGCTTTTCAGTTTTTCTAGTTATTATGTCGGCTATGGCATAGTTTGTATCTTTATCATAAGCTCTATATAGGTTTTTGTAGTCGGGGTTTACTATTTTTATGGTGTCATTACTTAGTTTTATTTTTGGTTGCCATATTCCTTTTTCTTTTAGGGCTACTAGTTTATAGACACAGCCCATTCTTCCTTCTGGTTTAGAGATATTATCTCCTACTCCTAAGCTATTGAAACATGCTCCTTGAACTGTTAGAGTTTCTATAGTTTCGGCATTTAAGCCATTACTTAGACAAATGGTTGCTTGAGGGAATCCTGCTTCATTTAGCATTCTTCTAGCTTCTTTAGAGAGTCTAGCTAAATCTCCTGAATCGATACGTATACCTATATGATTAGTAGGAAGGCCTTGACTTTCTAAAAACTTGAAAGTTTTTATGGCATTAGGGATGCCACTTCTTAAGGTATCATAAGTATCTACTAATAGAGTACAATTATTAGGATACATAGAAGCATAAGCTAAGAAGGCATCTAATTCATTAGGAAAAGATTCTATCCAGCTATGAGCCATGGTTCCTAGAGCTTTTGTATTTAGCATATCGGCTGCTAATATGTTACTTGTTCCACAACAGCCGGCCATTATTCCATATATAGATGCATCTATTGCTGCTTCTGGGCCGTCGGCTCTACGTGAGCCAAATTCCATTACTCCTACTCCTTTGGGAGTAGCTTCGATAATTTTTCTAGCTCCTGTTGCATGTTCCATAGCACCGTTTATTATTGTTAATAGAGCAGTTTCGATTATTTGAGCTTGAATAGTTGGTGCTATTACTGTTACTAGGGGTTCATTGGGGAATACGGGAGTACCATCTGGTATAGCATATATGTCCCCAGTAAATTTAAAGTTTTTTAAATATTCTATATATTCTTTAGAATAACCGGCTCTTTTGAAATAGTCTAATTCTTGTTCGGTAAATTTTAAGTTTTCTATATAGGGAATAATTTTGTCTACTCCTGCCATTATGGCATAAGCTCCATTATTGGGAACTTTTCTAAAAAATACGTCAAAGACGGCTAATTCTTCGTTCTTTTTGTTATTTAAGTAGCCTGCAGCCATTGTATGTTCATATTCATCTGCTAGTAGAGTGTAATTTCTAGCTAATCTTTTGTGTCCATTATATAAATTCATTGTTATCTATTCCTTTCTTTTTTTAAGATTAAACCCATTTCTTTTTCTCTTTTTATCAATTTGTTAATATCATCAACTAAAATAATACCAGCTTGTTTCATTAATTCATAAGCTATTGTTTCATAATGTTCTCTTTCGTGAATATTTGGAATATGATAAGTATCCATAGCATTCTTTATGGCAAATACTGCTACATCACGATTTTGCTGATTGAAATAGTTTTTTAGGGGTATTAAGAAGTTTGTATCGCATATGTCAGTGCAACAGCCTACTCCTATTACTTCTTTTAAGTTTTCCATTTTATCTAAATCAGACATCATATTAGGAGCGAACATAGCACTAGTAGAATTTTTATGATAAACTAAACTATCTTTTTCGTATGGTGCTAATTCTGGTACTAATAGAGCTTCGCTGGTACCTTCTATGCAATGTGGCATAAAATCTTTAAATTCTACACTATCTTTTGTATGATGGTCTTTTATGAATGCTACTCCTTCTTGTTCTTCTCTTTGCTTTTCTATTAATTTTATTTGTTCTGGGATAGTTCCTCTTATATGTTTATCATGTAGAGGACCTTCGTTTACAAATCCGTTTACCATATCTATTATGTATAACATTTTACGGTAATCCTTTAATTTTCTTAATTTTTCATTATTCATATTTTTTCCTCTTTTCTTTTTTTTGTTATTATTATTTTGTTAATAACATTTTTTAAAAATAATTACAAGATTCGTTTCTTGTTATTAACATTATATTAAAAACAATTTATTTTGTCAACCTGTTTTTTATATTTTGTTAAAAAGATTGTTTTTAATAAAAAATAACCATATCTTATTAATTAATATGATTATTTTTTTGTTATATGATTTTATTTAGAATATTTTAATTAATTATTTATCTTTATAAGAATTCTCTTAATTTTCTACTTCTTCTTGGATTACGTAACTTTCCTAAGGCTTTTGATTCTATTTGTCTTATTCTTTCTCTTGTAACACCCAATTTTTTTCCGGTTTCTTCTAATGTTCTAGCTGTTCCATCTTTTAGACCAAACCTTGATTCTATTACTTCTCTTTCACGATCAGTTAAGCATGATAGAGCTTCCTTTACTTCTTCTTGTAACATAAGTTTCATAGTATCATTTTCAATATCAGTGTTACCAGGAATTAATTCTAATAAAGTAGTATCTTTTTCTTCACCTACTGGTGTATATAGAGAAATACTTTTAGTTTTATTATACAGTCCATGATAATATATAACTTTTTCCAGTGGAATATTTAATCCTTCACTAATTTCTTGATCAGATAATCTTTTTATTTGGTCTTGCTCTAAATTAAGGCGTTGTTTTTCATATTTCTTTCTACTGTCATTAGCAGCAATGGGAAGTCTTATAATTTTATCTTTATTATCAATTCCTCTTTTTATTCTTTGTCTTATCCACCATATTGCATATGTTGAAAATTTATAACCTTTGTCTATTTCAAATTTTTCTACTGCTGCTATTAATCCTTGATTTCCTTCGTTAATTCTATCTAATAATTCCATACTATCCGTTGTATTATATTTTTTAGCTACACCAACTACTAATCTTAAATTACTATTAATCATAGTATTTTTGGCAATCATATATTTAACATAATTAGATACTTTTAAGATTAGTTCATTACTTTCTAATTTAGTAACATTAGTAAAATCAGTAAATAAATTATATTTGTTTGGTTTTGAGAAATAAGATGTTAATTCTTCAGGGGTTGGTATATGACTTAAACTCTTATAAAGCTTGTTATATTCTTGTAAATAGTACATAACTACTTTATCGCTTTCTGATTCTTTTCTTCCATAATTATAACAATAATCACTTAAAATATTTGTGATATATTTTCTTTCTTCTTCTGTTTTGATAGATGCTAAGACTATATCTATATCTAGAACAGGCTCTACATGATTATTTATTGTTCTTTTAGATATTAGATCGCTTATTTTTGAGTATAGTTTTAAGTCTGTACAATATTTTTTTACTTCTTCATCTGTTAGTACTGGGTATTTAGATATTTCTTTTAAATATAGGGTTATTATATCTTGTGTATATGATTCTTCACCACTAATTTCTAATTCTTCATTATTATCTTGGATTTCTAAAAATTCTTTTGTCATATTATATTCCTCCTTTTTTTACTATAAATATTCTTTTAAGTTTTTGTGTGATGTACTAAGTCTTTGGAGGGTTCTTATCGCTAATTTTCTTGTTTTTTCTCTTGTGACACCAAATATTTTTCCGATTTCTTCTAAAGTATGTTCTCCACCATTTTCTAATCCAAATTTTAAATTCATTATTATTCTTTCACGATCCGGCAAAGTGTTTAAAGCTGACTGTATTTGTTCGCCTGCAAAATTAGAAAGTACTTTGTTTTCAACTGAAGCATCAGTAGTAATTGGTGTAAGATCTAATAATGTTAACTCACTATCTGAATCACTATCTATTTCCATTGGGGCGTCTAATGAAAAAACGAAACTTGTTTCTGGTAATTTTAATATTTCATTTAATTCTTTTAAAATTTCATCTTCCGTTAATTCACGACCATACTTTTGCTTTAACACTTCTAATTTTCTCTCATAACTACTATATTTGTCTTGTATATTAATAGGAATTCTAATAGTTTTATCTTTATTTTTAAAAGCACTCATTATCGATTGAAATATCCACCATTTAGCATATATTGAAAAATTTTTTCCTTTATTAATATCGAATTTTTCTACTGCTTTTGTAAGTCCAATATTACCTTCATTAATAAAGTCAATAAAACTCATAGTTTCAGGAGAAAGCAACCGATAATATTTAGTGGCCATTTTTGTTACTAATCTTAAATTACAATTAATCATAGTATTTTTGGCAATCATATATTTAACATAATTAGATACTTTTAACATTAAGTCTTTACTTTCTAATTTAGTAATATTAGTAAAGTCTTTAAATAAATTGTATTTGTTTGGTTTAGAGAAATAAGTTGTTAATTCTAAAGGTGTTGGTATATGATGTAAAGATTTGCATAATTTATTATATTCTTGTAAATAATACGTGATTACTTTATCTCCTTCTGACTCTTTTCTACCATAATTGTGACAATAATTTCCTAAAATATTTGTAATATATGCTCTTTCTTCTTCTGTTTTTATTGATGCTAAGACTATATCTATATCTAGAACAGGCTCTACATGATTATTTATTGTTCTTTTAGATATTAGATTGCTTATTTTTGAGTATAGTTTTAAGTCTGTACAATATTTTTTTACTTCTTCATCTGTTAGTACTGGGTATTTAGATA